>NZ_PPFB01000001.1:2100000-2257500 GCF_002899455.1 Streptomyces sp. DH-12
GAGGCCAGGCCGGTGCGGCCGTGAAGCCGTCGAGGGGGCCGGGCCGGTGCTGAAGGCGCTTGAGCCGGTTGCGGACGAGGACCTCGAGCCGGCCCAGGGCGACGACGGCGAGGTCGGCCGCACTCGTCGGCTGATTGCGCCGCCGCACCACCACGGACACCGATGCCGGGCAGTACGCTGCCGCCTCGCTTTCCGCGCCCCCGGGACCGGCCGCCTCCGGTGTCTGCCGCGATGCCGTCCGGCAGTGGATCTCGCCGGTCTCACCGTCCGCGTCGAGTGGGTCGAGTGGGATCGGGGCCGATGCCGCCGTCGTCGCCCACAGGGGGGAAGTCCTGCCGCTCATTGTGGCGTAGGGCACGTCCGACCCGTGGCTGCACGGCGCGCTGGACGGTCGGAAGCCGGCCCGCCTGCGGGTGGCCGGCGGGAAGTTCCCCGAGGCACCCCTCAGCCACCAGCGCCGGCGTCGAGCCTCGTCCCGCCTAGGAGCTGTACACCCTTGCCGCCCGCCGAACCGCATGCCGGGAACCCGCCCGCGCACGGGCTCGGAGGGAGCGCCGAATGAGCGGCGCGGCGATCCCGCTCCCCCGGCGCGGGGTCCGGACGATGCGTCCGCGACTCCCGCACGAGCCCGGGAAGCAGGCCGCTTGGCCTCCACGGCCCAGTGGCAGACCGTCCGATGAGCGAAGTGGTCAGCTGTCGGGTTCCTTCCTCGAGCGCCGAGGGGCGGCGGCCCGGGTGGGGCGAGCGCCGGCCTCGGCCTGCTGGGCGTACACGGCGTTCGTCACGAGCTCGCGCGCGTACGCGGCGTCCAGTCGGCCAGGGCGGAAGAGGATGCGGTACATGATCGGCGCCACGACACGGTCGATCAGCAGTTCCCTCTCGGGCACCGGCTCCCCCCGCTGCACCGCACGGGCCAGCATGACGTCGATCTGCTCTGCGGCATACGCCGAACACTGACCGGCATTGGTTCCGTCGGGGTCGCCGAGCAGGGCGTCCCGGATGTAGGCGCGCCCGGGCGGCGAGGCCATCTCGTCGACGAACTGTTCCGCCCAGGCGTCGAGATCGGCCCGCAGGCTCCCGAGATCGGCCGGATCCGTTTCCGGACGCAGTCGTTCGACGGCCACGTCGGACAGGAGTTCCTGCAGGTCGCCCCAACGACGGTAGATCGTGGAGGGGGTCACGCCCGCCCGAGTGGCCACCATCGGGACCGTGAGTGCGTCGCGGCCCACCTCCTCCAGGAGTTCACGTACCGCCGCATGGACGGACTCCTGTACGCGTGCGCTGCGCCCGCCGGGGCGGACCATGGGCCTGGGACTCATGCGATCCACCTTAATGCGATTTTGTTGCTTCTAGGCGGTGGCCGGCGTCGGCGACCCGCGGGGCTGCGCATCCGGGCGCCCGAGCACGGCGGACGCCCCTGCAGCGACGCGACCGCATGCCGGCCGGAACGTCCGCCTTCCCTCAGGCAGCGAGGGGAGCAAGCCGCCCCGCGCCGGCCACCGACTCCTCGTAGGCCCGGCCCACACGGAGCACCGTCGCGTCGTGGAAGGGGCGCGCCATCAGCTGCATACCGATCGGCAGTCCGGCGCGGTCGTGACCGACCGGCAGGGTGAGGGCCGGGACGCCGGTGATGTTGGCTGGGGCACAGAGGCGGACGTAGCTGTCCGACACGGACTCGGTCGTGCCATCGGCCCACTCGACGGCTTCCTGCCCCGCCTCGGCGGCGGTCATCGGCACCGTCGGCGCGGCGAGGACGTCGATTCCGTCGAACATGCGAGCCCAGGCGTCCCGCATCATGGTGCGGGCCCGCTGGGCGCGGAGGTAGTCGCCCGCAGAGGTGAGTTCGCCGGCCTCCAGCAGGATGCGGACGTCCGCCGCGTACAGGTCGGGAGTGGCCCGCAGCGACCGCTCGTGGTAGGCGGTGGCCTCGGGAACCATCAGCCCCCACTGGACGGCCTGGATGTAACGCGCCATCGGGATCTCGACGTCGACGAGCTCCGCCCCCAGCTCCGCCAGCCGCTCGATCGCGCCGCGTACGGACTCCTCGACCTCGGGCGTGACCCGGTCGAAGTAGTGGTTCCGCGGTACGCCGACCTTCAGTCCTCGCAGGTCGCCTCCCGGGAAGCGGTCCAGCATCGGACCGGACACGCTCGCCGGGTCGCGCGGGTCGTGGCCGGCGGTCGCCGACAGCACCAGCGCGACGTCCTGGACGGTGCGGGTGAGAGGGCCCACGTGGTCCAGGGACCAGGACAGCGAGGTCACGCCTGTGCGTGGGACCAGGCCGTAGGTCGGCTTGAGGCCCACCACGCCGTTCAGGGCCGCGGGGACCCGGATGGAACCGCCCGTGTCCGTGCCCATGGCGAACGTCGCCCCGCCGGCGGCGACAGCCACCGCCGAGCCGCCGCTCGACCCGCCCGCAACCCGGCTGTGGTCCCAGGCGTTGTTCGTCTGCGGAGTGGTCAGGCCGTAGGCGAACTCGTGCGTGTGCGTCTTGCCCAGGAGGACGGCCCCGGCGGCGCCGAGCCGTTCGGCCACCCGGCTGTCGCGTTCCGCCACGTGCCCTGCCCGGACGTGCGAGCTCGCCGTGGTGGGCATCCCCTCCGCGTCGATCAGATCCTTGAGCGCCATGGGGATCCCGTGCAGCGGCCCGCGCGGTCCGCTTCCGGAGATCTCCCGTTCGGCGCGGACCGCTGCGGCCAGGGCCGCATCGGCGGCGACGGTGACGTAGGCGCCCAGTCGTCCTTCGACGGCGGCAATACGGGCGAGCACCGATTCAGTGAGTTCGACGGGGGACAGCTCCCGTGCGCGCACCGCACGGGAGGCTTCGGTCAGCGACAGCTCAAACGGTTGCATCGGCGTTCCCCCGTCCGGCTCGGTAGGAGGACGCGGGAGGGGTCTCGCCGAAATCGAGCTCGCGCAACACGCTGATCACGGAGTGGATGTGGTTGGCCGTCATGGCCACTCCTTCGTGTCGGCCGTCCCCGAGGGGGAGCCCCGCCCGCAGCGCCCCTCGGGCTGCCTCTTGGGGGGTGAGTTCACTGGTCATGGCTTCCTTCCGGATCTGTGCGGCGCGACGGGCCGGGGCAGGTACAGGACCTCCGACCACCGCAAAAGCGAAGCGTTTGCTTTAGTCGATCGTAGGATCTACGGTGACTTAAAGCAAACCAATCGCTTTTAGCACGGGAAGGACTCTCATGCAGAGCGTCCCCGCGGACCTCGCGCCTCCCCGCACCTCCCCCTCCGGACGTCTGCCGTTCGCATTGCACGCCTCGATCCTGATCGCGCTGCTCGCCGCATCCAGCGCGCCGACCCCGCTGTACCCCCACTACCAGGCCCAGTGGCAGCTGTCGTCCCTCGACATCACCGTGGTCTTCAGCGCCTACGCCCTGGCGCTCCTGATCGCGCTGCTGACGACCGGAACCCTTTCCGACCATGTCGGACGCCGCCCCGTGCTCCTGGGCGCGCTCGCGCTCCAGGTCGCCTCCATGGCACTGTTCGCGACGGCCGGCGGCCTGACCGCCCTGATCGGCGCCCGCGTGCTGCAGGGCATCGCGACCGGCGCGGCGACCAGCGCAGCCGGTGCGGCTCTCCTCGACCTGGAAGACCCCGCCCGGCCGGGCCGCCCCGCTCTGGCCAACAGCATCGCACCGGTGACGGGCATGGCGGCCGGCGTCCTGGCAGCCACCCTCATGGTGCGCTTCGCCCCCGTTCCGGCGATCACGGTGTACGCGACCCTGATCGCCGTGTTCGCCGCGCAGGCCGTCGCCCTTGTCTGGGCGCCCGAGACCGTCCGCCGCCGTCCCGGAGCACTGCGCTCGACGCGGCCCCGCCTGGCGCTGCCGTCGGCGGCCGCCCACGCTCTCCTGCTCAACGGCGCCGGCGTCGTCGCCGTCTGGGCGCTCGGCGGCTTCTACTCGTCCCTGGGACCGGGCTTCACACGGCTCGTCTCCCCCGGCGGACCCGAATACGCCGGCGGCATGGTCTTCTTCACGCTGACGGCCGTCGCCGCCCCGACGGTGTACTTCACGCGCAGGATGCGTGCCGACGTCTGCGCCCTTCTCGGGAGCTGCGCGGTGATCCCGGCGGCCGTCCTGACCCTGGGCGCCCTCCATCTCGCCGGCCCCGTACTCCTCTTCGCCGGGGCGGCGCTGGCCGGGTTCGGCTTCGGAGCCGTCTCCCAGGGTGCGCTGCGCGCGGTCGTCGACTCGGTCCCGGCCCGGGAGAAGGGCGGCACGCTCGCCTCCTATCACGTCCTCAGCTACCTGGCGATGAGTCTGCCCGCCATCGGCGCCGGCGCCCTCACCGCCGGTTTCGGGCTGCGTGCGGCAGCACTGGCCCATGCCGGCTGCGTGGCCGTACTGGCGACCGTCGCAGTCGTGACGCTGACCGCGCCGCTGCGCGGTCGACGCCGGACACCGTCCCCGGACGCCCGCTCCCGCCCGGCAACGAGCAACTGCACATCCGCCTCACCCGGCACACCCGTTCCAGACATCTGCGTCCTCGCGACCCATGACAGGTAAGGAAAATCGCCGTGTTCACCTCCTCGCAAACGACCAAGTCCACCACTCCCCCCGCCTCTTCCTGGACGGTGGGCGACCACACCGTACGACGCATCGACGAAGTGGCCCTGCCCGCCCAGACCGGTCCGTGGCTGCTGCCCGGGGCGACCACCGACCTCGTGGGCCGGACTCCCTGGCTGAGCCCCGAATTCGCCGACGAACAAGGCGTCCTGCGCCTGGCGAGTCACAGCTTCGCCGTCGAGGTGGACGGCATGCGGGTGCTGGTGGACACCGGCATCGGAAACGGGAAGCGGCGCGCCAACCCCGCCTGGCACAACCTGGACAGCGACTACGAAGCACGGCTACGGGCGGCGGGCTTCGCGCCGGAGAGCGTCGACGTCGTGGTCCTGACCCACCTCCACGCCGACCACGTGGGGTGGAACACGCGTGCCGAGGGCGACGCCTGGGTGCCCACCTTCCCGAACGCGCGCTATCTCACCTCACGCACCGAGTGGGACTACTGGGCGGGTGTCGACATGGAGGAGGCGCGTCGGCAGATGTTCCGGGACTCGGTCCTTCCCGTCCGGGAAGCAGGTCTGTTCGACCTCATCGATGTCGCGGACGGGGGCACGGACATCGCGCCGGGCATCCGTCTGCTGCCCACCCCCGGCCACACACCGGGGCAGGTAGCGGTGGAACTGAGCAGCCGTGGCGAGACCGCATTGGTCACCGGCGACAGCATCCACCACCCGGTCCAGATGGCGCATCCGGAGCTCTGCAGCTGTGTGGACGTCGCTCCCGAACTCGCGGCCAGGACCCGGAACCAGGTGCTCGGCTCACTGGCCGGTACGTCGACTCTTCTGCTCGGGAGCCACTTCCCGCCGCCGACCGCCGGACACGTGCTGCGCGAGGACGGCGGATACCGACTGGTCCCGGCTCCCTCAGGGGTCACGCCCATCGGCGGCTGAAGCGGATCGGAGCACCCGGGACGTCCCGCGCACCGAGTCGCACCGAACCCGTGCGGGTGACGTCCCGGGCGTCCGCGACCGGACGGCCCGGGAGCGGCCATGAGACTCCTCCGGCATACGCTCCGTCGTCACCGACGGGGCCGGACGACGTTATGGCCGATCACCGGCCTGCGCCCTTTGCGTGGGCCGGCTGTCGGCCGTCCCTCGTGGGCGACGGTCACGCCGACGCGTCGCGGACGAGGGCGACCTGCCGGCCCCACCCGCCCATCGCCGGCCGAGCGACGCGGCCCTGCTCCAGTCTCACGAATCGAGCGTCATTCGCGCGTCACCAATGACGAACGCACGTCGCCGGCATCATCCGTACGACCCCCGCCACACCTTGCCACCGCAGGTCAGACGTCCTTTGCGGCAGGTTCAAGGAGCCGCCGGGGTGCGCGATCACCAGCCCTTGACCAGGTGGCCCTGCCCCCTCTGCCCGACTCGAGTACGCGTACGACGCGGCCCACTGCTTCCGTGAACCCAGCACTCCCGGACCAGGGGTCCGGGTCGCCGCGGACCACGTAACCCCGAATCTCCACGGCCGCGCCAGCCGGGCCGCCACCGGCACGACCGTCCGGGCCGACCGCGCGGCTACGACAGCCCCACGTTCCGTGTATTGGTAGCCCAGCCTGGGTTCACGGCCTAGATCGTCCGCAAGGGCGTGCCGGCCCCGGTCCAGGCCGGCAAGCGCTGGATGATCGAGCGCACCCACTCGCGGATGAACGACTGCCGCAAGCTCCGGCGCTGCACCGAGAAGAGCGGCGAGGCCGTGGACTTCTGCCTTCGCCTCGCCGCCGCTCTCGTCACGCTCCGCATGCTCATCCGACGATCGACAAGCCGCTACCGCTCGGATGGCCGGCCCTTCACCCGACGTCTCAAGTGACCCATGTGCCGGTCAGTCCAAGACGTGCAGCCGGGAGAGCGGGTTGCCCTGTCCGCACGAGCACGCCTGCGCCCAGGCGTCAGGTGAACGTCAACACCCCATGCGCAATACTTCGTCGCCCTTACCACATGTGATCAACGGAAGTCATCTCTCCGTTTCTCCGGTGTGGCTGGTTATGATCGGTACTTCACGTCGTGCCAAAGCCGAACCGGACTTCCCCCCGTCCTGAACCCAGGACTGCGTCCGGCCTCGGTGGTCGGGCCGTCCCCCCTGGTTTCCCGCTCTCCGAGGACTGATGTCTCCCATAGAACCCGAAGGCACACGAGGGCGGCTGACGACTCGTCGGCGGCGTACTCCGCGCCTGCGTACGCTGCTCATTTGGCTGGCGATTGTCCCTATTCTGGCGATGAGTGTCCAAGTGGTCATGACCGCACAGCCGCTGGTGCACCAGTCAAAGCAACTACGCGCTGATGTGGCAGTCGGTGAGCGGATCGATGTACCCCTGACCAGGCTGATGCTCGAACTGCAGGCTGAGCGGAGGATGACCGCCACACGGTGGGCGAGCGGCTCCGTGTCCGAGAAAGAGCTGCGCGAGCGGCGCGCGGCCACGGACCGGGCCGCGGACGAGTTCCGCCGGGCGGCGGACGGAGCTCTGGCGGCGACCGGACGCGAGGACAATCATTACGTCGCGGAGCTGAAGCACAGCCTCGCGGACCTGGCCGCGTTCCGCGAGCGCGCGGACGCCCGCAGCGGGGACGCGGATCGGACGATCGGCTACTACTCCGACCTCGTCGACCACATCATCCGGGTGTACCAGAACGAGTTCAGCCATGCGGAAGACGCCGAGCTCATCCAGGAGAGCGGCCTGGTCGTCACGGTGTTCACGGTGTCCGAGATGGTGGCGCGCGAGACCACCATCCTCGCCATGGCCGGGCCGTCCAGGCATCTGAGCCCTTCCGGGTTCGCCGAATTCGTCAACTCCGTCGGATCCCAGCGGTACCAGTACGACGAGTGGGTCGCACCGTATCTGACGGCCGAGGACAAAGCGGCCTACGACCAGGTCTTCGCCTCGGACGGCTGGAAAACGAAGATCCGTGTCGAGGACGCGGTCATCTCCGACCACCAGAACACCGCGTCCGGCATCGAGCTGCCCGAGGAAGCTGACGCCTGGCAGGCCGCGTATGACGAGTTCGCGCCGCGCCTTGCCGCGCTCAACGCGAAACAGGGGCGAGCACTGCTCGTGCACGCCGACGCCAAGGCCACGCAGTTGGAGAACGAGGTCATCTGGCTGATCGTCGGAAACGGCGCAGCCGTCTTTGCCGTCGCGGCCGTCATCGTGCTCACCACGCGCTCCGTGCTCCGCCGCCTGCGCGGTCTGCACCAACGTACGGTGGCCATTGCCGAGGACACGTTGCCGGATGTCGTTGCCCGGCTCCAGCGCGGGCAGCCCGTCGACGACGATGCGCTGCCCGCGGTGAGCGGAGACCGGGACGAGGTCGGACGTATCAGCGACGCGTTCGCCCAGGTCGTCTCCGTGTCCGTCGACGGGCATGCGCGGCTCGCGGCCGAGCGTCAGGGTTTCGGTATGTTCGCCGCGGGCATCGCCTCGCGCACCGGAAACCTGGTCAGCCGCCAGCTGGCCCTCACCGACGAACTGCAGGACGCCTTCGGGCACGACGAGGAGCTTCTCGCCCGGTTGATGCGATCCGACCAGTTGACGGTGGGTATGCGGCGGCAGATCGAGAACCTGCTCATCCTGGCAGGTGGGGAGATCCCCGATCCGCACACCGAGCCCATGCGCGTCGCCGACCTGCTGCGCGAAGCCGCCGCGGAGGTCGAGGACTTCCGGCGGATCGAGCGCCAGGCCCTGGACGAGATCAGCGTGGCACCGCGGGTGATCAGCGAGATCAGCCACCTCTTGGCAGAACTCCTGGACAACGCCACCCGGTTCTCCCCGCCGCAGTCGAAGGTGGTCATCCGTGCCGAACTGGTGACGGACGGGCTGTCGGTCGAGATCGAGGACCGCGGGCCTCGGGTGACCGCCGCGACCTACGAGGAGATGAACGGGCGTCTGCACTCGGCCCCGCCGTATTCCGTCCTGGCGGAGAACGCGCACCGGCTCGGACTCTTCGTGGTCGGCCACATCGCCGAACAGCTCGGGGCCACAGTGACGCTGCGCCGCTCGGTATACGGGGGGACGTCGGCCGTGGTGATCCTTCCCAAGGAACTCCTTGTGCCGACCGAACCGGTCCGGGCGGGAAAGGAAGCGCCGCGCGCGGCGGCGATGCCCGCCCCGGCACCGGGCCCGTTCGACGAACGCAAGCCCGAACTGGTCCTGCACGCGAGGACCGGGTCGGCCGGCCGTAGGACGCCGGAGCGCTTGCCCCAGCGGCCGGTGGAGAGCAAGCCGTCGGTTCCTTCCCCGACACGGAACGGTGACGCGAAGCCGGCCCTCCCCGAGCGGATCCCACAGGCTCACATCGCCGAGCAGCTCCGCGCGCCGTACGCACCGGAGACCGGCGTCCATCAGGATGCGGCGACACCCGAAGAAGTGGCCGACGCCTGGGCGGACTACGAACACGGGACTCAGACAGTGGAAGAAGAACTCCGACAGGATCAGCCATGACGACAACGAACGACATGATCTACAGCGTCCTGGACAACAACCTGAGCAGGATCGCCGGCATCCAGGGAGCCGTGCTCCTGTCCAACGACGGGATCAAGCTCAGCTCGTACGAGCTGGAACGGGACCAGGCGGAGCGCATAGCCGCCGCGTCCTCCGGCATCGCCTCCACGATGAAGGCGATATCCAGGGAGGTCGACGGCGGCCGGGTGATCCGCCAGCTGGTCGAGATGGACGACTGCTATCTCTGCATCGTCGGGTGCGGGGAGGGCAGCACGCTCATCGTGGTGACCTCCCGCAAGGCGCGGCTGGGGGAGCTGGGCGGTGAAGCCGTGCGCACCGCCCAGGCGCTCGGTGAGTGGCTGAGCACACCTGATCGCGGCCAGGCGCAGCCGTCGTAATGGCGGACGAGCCCAGGCCGCGAGAGGGGGGCCACCGCCGGACGCGGCTGTACGCGCTGACCGATGGACGTACGGCGGCTGCACACACCGCCCTCACCATGGACACCACGATCACGGCGGTGGCCGCCGCGGACGGCTACGGCGGCCTGCCCAGCGAGTGGCAGGCCATCCTCGCGATGTGCTCGCCTCCGGGCGGCCTGGCGGTCGCCGAGATCGCGGCGCGCATGCACATCCGCCTCACTCCCATGACGCTTCTTCTCGGCGAACTCGCGGATCGGGGGCTGATCGAGCACCGGCCACCCCTGGAAGGGGCCGAGACCACCAATGTCCACCTGCTCATGAGAATCAGGGACAACCTTGCCTGGATATGACACCCCTGCCCAGGGAGCGGACCCCGTCAAGATCCTCATCGCTGGGGGATTCGGCGTCGGCAAGACGACGCTGATCGAGACGGTCTCCGAGATCGAGCCGTTGCGTACCGAGGAGCGGCTGACGAGCGCGGGCGTCGGCGTCGACGACCTCGACGGCATCGAGTCCAAGGCGGCTACCACCGTCGCGATGGACTTCGGCCGCATCACCCTCACCGACGCACAGGTCGTGCTCTACCTGTTCGGCACACCTGGCCAGGAGCGCTTCTGGTTCATGTGGGACGACCTGCTGAACGGGGCACTCGGGGCGATTGTCCTTGTCGACACACGACGCCTCGACCGCAGTTTCCCGGCCGTCGACTTCTTCGAGAACCGAGGGCTTCCGTTCGTGGTCGCCGCGAACTGTTTCCACGGCGAACAGCTCTACACCGCCGAGGAGATCAGGGCGGCGCTGCATCTGCGTGACCCGAACACACCCATCCACTTGCTCGATGCCCGCTCCCGTGACGACGCGCGCGGTGCGCTGCTCTCGCTTCTGGACATGCTCATCGCCAAAGCCGGGGTCGCGGCGACCGGCTGACTTCGGCCTGACACGTGGTGGCGTGGAGGTTCACGACCGCGACCGTGGGCCCGGTCCGGGCCGCCGCGGCGTCGGCCGTCGAGGAATGCCGGCCGGTACCAGCCATCGTCCTCGTACTCGAACCAGCCGTCGTCGAGGAACGCCTCTCGCGGCACGGCCCGGACCGAGCTGAGCCGGTTTTCGTAGCGGCCCTGAAGCCGGGCATGATTGATCCGGCAGACGGGAAGCACAGCTCTGATGCCTGCACCCCGGAAGTACGCGCCGAGTCGGCGGCCGTCCCGGTGACTTCATCGGTGACCGAACCGTCAACTCCGTCATCCAACCTGTTGGGCGTCCCACAACACACCTCTCTGATCAGGAGCGTTGCTACGACTGGTTGAACCCGGTCAATACGTGTCCATTCGCTGTGGCGAGCGCCTGATCGAGGCTGGCGCGACCGCGTCGGTCGGCTCTGTCGCCGACAGTTACGACAACGCGATGGCCGGGGCCCTGGCGAGACACCGACCAGGTCGGACGTGCCGTCGTCCGATGGGTCGGCTTGTACAACACCGAACGCCTGCACTCCGCCCTCGACTCCCCGCCGCCCGAAGAATCCGAGGCCCAGCACCACCGATCCCGGGCATCCGACTGACCCGCGCCATCCGGTCCTAGCACGACCACCTCACACTCCGTCAGGAACAGCGTCGAACGAGCGTCAAGACATTTCTTGAACCTCTCCCTGACGGAGTTGAGCAGAGCGTTCTGGACTCACGCTCTAGTTGTGAAACCGCAGGTGAGCCACGCGGCGACTACCTACAACAGGCTCCACGCGGTGAACTTCGGGAAACAGGTCGAGCACCACCGGCCACATCTGGAAAACACAAGAAAGCCGCAGGTCAGAGTCCCTTTGCAGCAGGCTCCAGGATCGCCACGCACTCCACGTGGTGCGTCATCGGAAAGATGTCGGTCCGCGACTGCTACGAGAAAGGCCAGGTCAAGGCGGGTTTCTCGGATCGCCGTGTCGCGTGTGGGTGCCTTGAGCGTCGAACGAGCGTCACGGTCGACAGATTAGTCATGAGGGAGAGCCGTCGACCGGACCCCGTCCTGCCGAGGACCACGAAGCGTGCTGCCGGTGATTCGCGGCATGTCGTTCCGTCCCCGGGAACGGTGCTACGGCAGGTAATCGGACACAGGCGAAATCGGTCGTACGCTCCATCCGCAGGCGCGGGCAAGCCTGCGGACAACAGCCTCAGCCTCGGATGTGAGACTGGGGGAATGCTCATATCATTCTTGACCGCCGTCGGTGTCCTGGCTGTGCTGACCATGGTGCCCGGGCCGGACATGGCCGTCGTGACCAAACGGGCCGTCGCCTCCGGCTGGCAGGACGGCCTACGGACAGTGGGCGGGATCACTGCGGGACTGGTGCTCTGGGGCGTGCTCGCGGTGGCCGGCCTCGCCGCCGTCCTGGCCGCGTCCGCCACCGCGTACACGGTGGTCAAGCTGGTCGGCGCGGCCTACCTCGTCTTCCTCGGCGTCCAGGCGTTGCGCCAGAGTCGTCGCGACCGGTCGCAGGCGCCGGCAGCGGCCCCCGCCCTGCCTCGCGGCAACCCCTGGCGGACCGGTCTGGTGAGCAACGTCTTGAATCCCAAGATCGCCGTGTTCTACACGGGTCTCCTGCCAACGCTGGCCCCGGCCGGACTGTCTCCCCACAGCGGCATGGCCCTGCTGGTCCTCGTACACGCGGTGCTCACCGCGGTCTGGCTCGGCGCATACGTTCTGCTGCTCTCCAAGGCTCGTTCCCTCTTCGAAAAGCCAGCCGTACGCCGGGGCATGGACCGTGCCACTGGGGCGGTACTGATCGGATTCGGACTGAAGGTCGCCACGACCCAGCCTTGAGTTCTCCTGGTGCGACTTGCACATCGGGCCACGGGTCCTGCACCCGACATAGCTGTCGACGACACCGGTCCGTACCACCCACGCGGGAGCGTCGGGAACACCGCGGCCGGAACGCTGACAGGCTCTCCCCGGCTGTCCGACCACCGCGCCCGCCCCGAGAGGAACAGCACGATGACGAACGATGACGACCCGGTAGGTCAATCTGCGGTACCGCGGGCTGATCATGCTCCGGGCGTCCGCTCTGAAGAGGGCCGAGTTCGAACGGGGCGTACGCATACCGCATACCTGGTGGCAGGCGGGACCGACGAAAAGAGCAAGGGCCTTCGGGAAGAGGGCGCGCGGACAGCACGCCTTTCAACGAAAAGGAGCGTGCCCTGATCACCCTCACCGACCAGTCCACACGCCGGGTCGAAGTGGACGCCGACGTCATGGAGCACCTCGAGCGTCTGTTCGGCGAAACCCAGACGGGTGAGGCGGTCGCCACTTTCGCGGCGTACAACCTGGTCTCCCGCTCCCTGGTGGCGCTGGCGCTGGCCATCTGACCGCGGCGGCGCCCAGGCGCCACATCACATACCGGCCGCCGGCATCGCGGTGGTGGGTACGGGCGCGCCTGACCGGTGTCGAAAGTGGCGCGGTCGAGCATCCTTCCCCGGACCCGGGGTCGGAGACGGCCGCTCGCAGCGCCGGGGGAAACGTCCCCATCGAGCATCCTCCGAGCGTCAAGGATCGCCGAACGACCCTCTGAGGGCTTCGCTCTTGCGAGGCTCCTCGCTCACGAACCCGCAGGTCAGCCTTGTGTCCCCTTCGACGAAGCCATGCCAGGGGTGGGTGTTCACCCAGTTCTGGCCTGTGATGTCGTCGGTGAAGAGGGTGTCCGCCAGGCTCTGTGCCGCGTCGGGGTCGGACAGCTTGATGTTCAACAGGTACAGGGGGGACGCGTCGTCGGCTGCCGCGAGGACGTCGTCGATGGTGAGCCAGATGCGGCCGCCACCGTCGGAAGGTCCCGGGTCCGCGGCCCAGTTGCCGTTCGGGTACACGCCGGTGGCTGCGCTGATGGCCGTACCGAGGACTGGGTAGTCCCGGCCGCCGATAGTGACACGGTCTCCGGCACGCACGCCCAGTACCTGGGCGAAGCCGCGTTCGAGCACCGCGCCGCCACTGCGGATCCACGTGCCGGAGGTCACCAGCGGCCGGTCCACGGCGGCCGCCGTGTGCTCGCGCCCTTCGACCGCGGTGTTCTCGGTGTGCCCGTGTGCGCGGACGGTGGCGGAGAACCCGGGGACCGGGTCGGCGACCCTGTCCACGCCGGGGGCGTCCGCGACACGTCGGGCCAGGGCGGCAGGGTCCGTGGCGGCGGTGACGGCCGTGATGTCGGGCCCGCTGTGGTCTCGTCAGTGATCGGTCTCCAGGTGGAGCCTGAGCAGGTCTACGCCGTAGTCGTTGCCGTTGGGCGTGCGGATAATGGTGTGGATGTGCTGCTGGGTGGGGGTGCCGCCCATGCCCATGCCCATGCCCATGCCGCCACCGCCCGGGCCGCCGCTCGGCATACCGGTGGGCTGCCCGCTCGGCATGCCGGACGGCCCGCCGCTTGGGGCGCCACCGCCGCCGCCCATCTGGGCGTTCTCGCCGTAGGCCAGCGGGGACTGGGCGTCGTACTCGATGAGCACGACCGGGCTGTGCACCCGGTAGTAGAAGGCGGAGGAGTCCTTGGTCTCGCCGATCCAGTAGAAGTACGTGTCGTCGAGGTGCTCCTCCACCTCCTTCATCTTCACCGCGGCGTGGCCGTCGTCCATGTAGCCGACGTAGACGCCGACCAGGTCGAGCAGTTTCTGGCGTTGGGCGGAGGTGAACTCCTTGGCGGCGAGTCCCTGGTAGGCCAGCTTCAGGTTGTCCTGGCCGGCCCCGGCGACCATGTTCGTGCCGCCCTTCTCGTCGGCGGAGATCACCTTCTCGCGCTGCGCCGAGGTCAGGGACCGCAGCAGGGCCAGGCCGGCCTTGGTCTCCGGCTTGAAGAGGGTGATCTTCTCGCCGTTGTACGTGGCCGAGGTCGGCTCCGAGCCCATGAAGGTCGGGGACATGACGACCTGGTCGCCGAGGACGAAGTAGTTGATGGCCACGTGGTGGCCCTCGTACTGGAAGCCCCAGGGCTTGGACGTGGACGGGGTTCCCATGAAGGTGAAGTAATAGTGCCCCTCGGTCAGCGTCTCCCTGCCGCCGCCGTTGTAGTCACCGAGGAACGCGTTGAGCTTCATGATGTTGCGGGTCTGGGCCAGCCCGTCGGCCGACAGAGCCGCACCGAGCAGCGCGTAACCGAGGTTCCGCTGCTTCTCGGTCAGATCGCCCATGCGGGCACCCTCGCGTTCGTAGCCGTCGACGTTGCTCCAGGCCAGCCACTCGTCGTCGTCCACATCGAACACCGACGCGCGGCGCACCTTGGTGCTCAGCCCGTCCAGGAACGCCTGCGCGGCCTTCACCACGGCATCCGTCGAAACACCGGTGGAGTGGATCGAGAACAGGTCGTCGACGACCTTGCCATCGGTGGTAACGCCCTTGAAGTCGGCGTACTTCACCTCGGTGGCACTAGGACCCATGCCTCCGCCACCACCGGGCCCACCAGACGGCATTTCGCTCTGGGAACTGCCGGACGCGGAGCCACTCGTGTCGGACGCTCCGGCAGAACAACCGGTCATGGTCGCCACGGCGGCAGCGCCTCCCAACAGCAGAGAGCGGTTCATGAACCAGCGGCGCGTGCGCTCGGTGGCGGGGGTACGGGGTCGGTGTGCGTACATGTGTGTGACACCCGCCCAGGACTCTGATCTTTTCCTGAGACCTTCCTGTCAGGCGCCTATGAGATCGCGACGGTGACAGCAGTCGAGGCTCCCCACGACGTCGAACGTCACGAAACGGGGAACCATGTCGAGAGGCGTTTGGCGATGACCGGTACCTCGATGTCGTCCTGCGCGACGTCCTCGACGAACGGACCGGCCACGGAAACGGGCGGCGGCACGGTACTGGCGCTCACGCCGTTGAACCGCAGGAAGACGCGCATGGCGAGCCAGGCGGTGCGTTTGTTGCCGTCGATCAGCGCGTGATTGCGGGCGACGGAGTGCAGCAGCGCCGCCGCCTTCTCGTGCAGCGTGGGATACAGCTCGGCTCCGAACACGTTGGTCCGGGGCCGTTCAATCGCCGATACGAGAAGACCCATGTCACGCACACTGTGCTCGGTACCGTTGACCGCGCGGGCGATGGCCAGGATCTCGTCGACCTGGAGGTAGCGCACGTTCGTCACTTCAGGTAGTCCAAGATCTCCGCGTCACTGTCCATCAGCTCGGCCAGGACGTCATCGACCTTCAGCTCGGCCCGGTCTTGGGCCTCACGGATGGCCTCGATGGCAAGTTCCTGCTTGCTGCGACCCTCCCGACGAGCCCGCTCGGTGAGCTTCGCGTCAAGGTCGTCGGGGAGCCGGAGTGTCATCGCCATACACAGATGATACCTGGTCGGTATCACAGTGGCTCGCAACAGGGACGGAGGTGCAGTAGCGACTTCCGTTTCGAGCGTCGTCCGAGCGTCAAGATTCTCCGAACGCCCCTCTATATGCATCGTCCACGCAGGCGCCTTGATCACGAACCCGCAGGTCAGCGAGCTACAGAGTTCGATCCGTCGGCTCGAACCGCTGCACGGAAGGAAACAGGTCGAGCAACCCACCCGAACAACAAAAGCGCAGGTCAGAGCCCCTTGCTCGCAGACTCCAGAATCGCCACGCACTCCACGTGGTGCGTCATCGGGAACAGGTCGAACACCCGCAGCGTCCGCACCTTGTACCCCCCGTCCCGGAAGTACGCGAGGTCGCGGGCCAGGGCGGCCGGGTCGCAGGCCACGTAGGCGATGCGGCGGGCTCCCAGGGACGACAGGTGCTCGACCGTCCTGCGGCCGGCGCCCGCGCGGGGCGGGTCGAGGACGACGAGGTCGACCTCGGTGATGCCGGTGCGGGGCAGGACCGACTCGACCTTGCCCTGTTCGATCCGCACGCGCGGGAAGTCCGCGAGGTTGTGCCGGGCGTCCTCCACCGCGCGCTTGCCGGACTCGATGCCGAGCACCGCGCCCTGGTCGCCGACCCGGTCGGCCAGCGCGCCCGCGAACAGGCCGACGCCGCAGTACAGGTCGAGCGCCATGTCGCCCTTGCGGGGCAGCAGGCCCTGCATGACCGCGGTGACGAGGGTGTCGGCGGCCTTCGGGTGGACCTGCCAGAAACCGCCGTTGCCGACGCGGTGGGTGCGGCCGTCCGCGCGTTCGCGGACGAACGGGCGGCCGTGCACCCGGTGCACCTGACCGTTGCGCTCGTCGATGCGCAACACCGAGACGGGGCGGTCCAGTTCGACCAGCGGGAGGCGGGCGCCGGGCTTCGGCGTCAGCACGATCTGGCGGTCCTGGGAGCCGGTCGCGGCGATCGCCTCGACCGAGTCCATGCCGGTCCAGTCCCGCTTCTCGATGCCCAGCTCGCTGACGCCCTCCGCGGCGATCAGGCAGCGGTCGATCGGCTCGACCTCGTGCGAGCGGTGCCGGCGCAGTCCCGCGCGGCCGTCCGCGGTCACCGCGTACTGCACGCGCGTGCGCCACGACGGGACCTGGCCCGCGGGGACCTTGTCGCCCTCGGCGGGCATCACCGTGCCGTCCCAGCCGGCCTCCTCGGGCGTCAGCCCGGCCAGCCGCTGGAGCTGCTCGGCGACGACCTCGCCCTTGAGCCGCCGCTGGGCGCCCGGCTTGGCGTGCTGCCAGTCGCAGCCGCCGCAGCGGCCGGGGCCGGCGAACGGGCAGGGGGCGTCGATGCGGTCCTTCGAGGCCTCCAGTACGGTCACCGCGTCCGCGCGCAGGAACCGCGCGCCCTCCTCGCCCTCGGTGACACGGGCGACGACGCGCTCGCCGGGCAGGGCGTGCCGGACGAAGAGGACCTGCCCCCCGGAGGTGCGGGCGATGCAGTGGCCGCCGTGGGCGACGGGGCCGATCTCGACCTCGTACTCCTCCCCCACCAGTGATTTCCTCGGTTCTGCCTGCATGGCGGGGTGACTCCACAACATCGGGTACGGGCGGGCGGGCCGTGCGGCCCGGGACAACAGCCCACCAGTCTACGTGCGCGGCGAGGTGTCCTTCACCCGCTCCGCGGGTCCCCTGCGCGCCGAGCCGGGCGCGGCCCAGTCCTGCCGCCTGCGGGCCCGCTGCTTGGCGGCCTCGGAGGACCGGAGCTGGTACGGCACCGAGGTGACCATGACGCCCGGCGTGAACAGCAGCCGGGCCTTCAGCCGCAGCGCGCTCTGGTTGTGCAGCAGCTGCTCGTACCAGTGGCCGACCACGTACTCCGGGATGATCACGGACACCACGTCCCGCGGCGACTGCGCGCGCAGGCTCTTGACGTACTCGATCACCGGACGGGTGACCTCCCGGTACGGGGAGTCGAGCACCTTCAGGGGGACGTCGATGCCGCGCCGCTCCCACTCCTCGCGCAGCGCCCTGGTCTCCTCGGCGTCCACGTTGACGCTGAGCGCCTCCAGGGTGTCGGAGCGCAGCAGCTTGGCGTAGGCCAGGGCGCGCAGGGTGGGGCGGTGCACCTTGGAGATCAGGACGACGGAGTGGACGCGGGACGGCCGTACGGTGTCCTCGCTCGGGGTGTCCGGCGCGGCGATCTCCTCGGCGACCCGGTCGTAGTGGCGGCGGATCGCCGTCATGGTCGCGTAGAAGATGCCCATGCCGAGCAGGGCGACCCAGGCGCCGTGGGTGAACTTGGTGAGCAGCACGACGACCAGCACCAGGCCGGTGAAGAAGGCGCCGAAGGCGTTGATCGCCCGGGAGCGGACCATGCGGCGGCGTGCGGCCGGGTCCCGCTCGGTGGCCAGCAGCCGGTTCCAGTGCCGGACCATGCCGGTCTGGCTGAGGGTGAAGGACATGAACACGCCGACGATGTACAGCTGGATCAGCCGGGTCGAGTCGGCGCCGTAGATCCACACCAGCAGCACGGCGGCGCCCGCGAGCAGCACGATGCCGTTGGAGAAGGCGAGGCGGTCGCCCCGGGTGTGCAGCTGGCGGGGCAGGTAGCGGTCCTGGGCGAGGATCGAGCCGAGCAGCGGGAAGCCGTTGTAGGCGGTGTTCGCGGCGAGGAACAGCACCAGCGCGGTGGCGGCGGCGAGCAGGACGAACAGCGCGCTGCCGTGTCCGAACACGGCCTCGGCGACCTGGGAGATCACCGGGTCCTGGACGTAGTCGGGGCCGAGCGGGACGCCGTTGTGCAGGAGGTCCTTGGCCGGGTTCTCGGCCATCCGTACGTCGGTGGCGGCGGCCAGCGCGATGATGCCGCAGAACATGGTGACGGCGAGCAGGCCCATCAGGGCGAGGGTGGTCGCCGCGTTGCGCGACTTGGGCTTGCGGAAGCCCGGTACGCCGTTGGAGATCGCCTCGACGCCGGTGAGCGCGGCGCAGCCGGAGGAGAAGGCGCGCAGCAGGAGGAAGACGAGGGCGAAGCCGGCCAGGCCGGGGTGCTCGGGTTTGATCTCGAAGTCGGCGGTCGGCGCGCGCATGTCGTCGCCGAGCACCACCCCGCGGAAGGCGCCCCACGCGATCATGAGGAAGACGCCGGTGACGAAGACGTAGGTGGGGATCGCGAAGAGGGTGCCCGATTCCCGGACCCCGCGCAGGTTCATCAGCGTCAGCAGCACGATCACGCCGACCGCGCAGGCCACCTTGTGCTCGACGACGAAGGGGACGGCCGAGCCGAGGTTCTCGATGCCGGAGGAGATCGACACGGCGACGGTGAGGACGTAGTCGACGAGCAGGGCGCTCCCGACGGTGAGGCCCGCCCGCGGGCCGAGGTTGGTGGTGGCCACCTCGTAGTCGCCGCCGCCGCTGGGGTAGGCGTGCACGTTCTGCCGGTAGGAGGCGACCACGGTGAACATGAGCACGACGACCGCGACCGCGATCCAGGGGCTGAAGTGGTACGCCGACAGACCCGCGATGGAGAGGACCAGCAGCACCTCGCCGGGCGCGTACGCCACGGAGGAGAGCGGGTCGGAGGCGAAGACGGGGAGTGCGACACGCTTCGGCAGGAGCGTCTCCCCCAGCCGGTCGCTGCGCAGTGCGCGCCCGATGAGGATGCGTTTGGGCACGTCGGTCAGTTTGGACACAAGTGTGGATCGTAGGCCGTCGTACGACGTGCGACGCACCCGCCACCCCACTTCCATACGGCATCCATACGGCCGCTGCCCTCCGGGTGAAAACGCGAGGCGTCGGGGCGGCGGTGGGGCGGGCGGGGGGAGTCCCATGCCTGTATGACCACATGCCCGGCCGTTGTCGCCACGTCTCGTGGAGGGTCCCATGCACACGACCGCAGAACTGATCGGCGCGGCGGCCGGCCTCGTCGTCCTCGGCGTCCTGGCGGTCGCCAGCGTGCGCAGCATCACGCGCCGGTAGGGGCCGGCCGCCTTGGGCTCGCCCGTCGCTCGGGCTTCCGCCGCCGACCGCACGCCGCCGTGCACCCCGTGCCTCGGGGGCCGGCCGGCCCCCGCGTACCGTCGGTCACCGCGGGCAGGACGCCCCCGAGGGGCGTCGGGGTCCCCGGCCCCCGGCATGATGGTGGCCGGCGGCCCGCACACAGGCCGCGACGTGTTGCCTGGCGAGCCGAAAGAGAGACATGAGCACGAAGGTCATGAAGGTCGCACGGCCTGCAGGAAGCGCGGTGTAACGCGATGCATATTGTCATCATGGGCTGCGGAAGGGTCGGTTCCGCCCTGGCCCAGACCCTGGAGGAACAGGGGCACACGATCGCCGTGATCGACCAGGACCCCACCGCGTTCCGCCGGCTGGGCTCCTCGTTCGGGGGCCGCCGGGTCACCGGCGTCGGCTTCGACCAGGACACCCTGCGCGAGGCCGGCATCGAGGACGCCGGCGCCTTCGCCGCCGTGTCCAGCGGCGACAACTCCAACATCATCGCCGCCCGGGTGGCCCGCGAGATGTTCGGCATCGAGAACGTCGCCGCCCGTATCTACGACCCCCGCCGCGCGGAGGTCTACCAGCGCCTGGGCATCCCCACCGTCGCCACCGTCCGCTGGACGGCCGACCAGATGCTGCGCCGGCTGCTCCCCTCGGGCGCCGAGCCGCTCTGGCGCGATCCCACGGGCGGGGTCCAGCTCGCCGAGGTGCACACCTCCACGGCGTGGGTGGGGCACCGCGTCTCCCGGCTCCAGGACGAGACGGGTGTGCGGGTCGCGTTCCTCACCCGGCTCGGGGAGGCCATCCTGCCCAGCTCGCAGACGGTGTTGCAGGAGGGTGACCTGGTGCACGTGATGATGCGCACGGACGAGATCGACCGGGTCGAGGCGGCCTTCGCCAAGGGACCCGACGAGGAGGGCGGTCGCTGATGAGGGTCGCCATTGCCGGAGCCGGCGCGGTCGGCCGCTCGATCGCGGGCGAGCTGCTGGAGAACGGCCACGAGGTCCTGCTGATCGACAAGGCGCCGACCGCCATCTCGGTGGAGCGCGTCCCGCAGGCGGAGTGGCTGCTCGCCGACGCCTGCGAGATCACCTCCCTGGACGAGGCGGCGCTCCAGCGCTGCAACGTCGTCATCGCCGCGACCGGCGACGACAAGGTCAACCTGGTCGTCTCGCTGCTCGCCAAGACCGAGTACGGCGTGCCCCGCGTCGTCGCCCGCGTGAACAACCCCAAGAACGAGTGGCTGTTCAACGAGTCCTGGGGCGTGGACGTCGCCGTCTCCACCCCGCGTCTGATGTCGGCGCTGGTGGAGGAGGCGGTCAGCGTCGGCGACCTGGTCCGGCTGCTGCGCTTCAGCCACGGCGACGCCAACCTGGTGGAGCTGACCCTGCCGGAGGAGTCCGCGCTGGCCGGCACCCAGGTCGGGGACGTGGAGTGGCCGCAGGACACCTCGCTGGTCACCATCATCCGCGGCACGCGGGTGCTGACCCCGACCCGCGAGGACTCCCTGGAGGCCGGCGACGAGCTGCTCTTCGTGGCCGCGCAGGCCCGCGAGGAGCAGCTGGAGGACCTGCTCTCGGTCCGCAAGGAGTCGTAGCGGTACGCGCGCACGTGTGAGGGGCGCCCGGAGTTCTCCGGGCGCCCCTCACACGTGCAGGAAGCTCAGGACCGGCGGCGGTGCCGGCCGGCCGGCGCCCCTTCGCTCTCCCCCGCGGCGGCCCGCCGCTCCTCCTCCGCGCGCTCCTCCGCCTCCATCTCGGCGAAGACGTCGATCGGCGGCGGGGCCTTCGCCAGGAACACCCAGGTCAGGTAGACGGCGAGCAGGAACGGCGGGATCTTCAGCGCCACCAGCACCCAGCCGAGCTGGGTGGTGTCCGCCCACCAGTACAGCGGGAAGAGGATCGCGCACTTGGCGAGCAGGATCAGGCCCCAGGCCCAGCTGGCCTTGGTGTACGCCTTCTTGCGGCCGGGGTTGCGGGTGCGCCAGGAGAGGTTCTCCTTGAACACCGGGCCCAGCATCAGTCCGATCAGCGGCACGCCCGCCATGGCCGTGACGATGTACGCCAGGGCCAGGCCCAGCGTGTACAGCATGCCCGGCAGGTAGAAGTCCTTGGCGTTGCCGGTCATCATCGCGAAGACCACGCCGAAGCCCACGCCGAAGACGCCGCTGAACGCGTGCTTCACGGTGTCCCTGCGGGCCAGCCGGACCACGACCATGACCAGTGCCACGCCGAGCGCCGCGAGCGCCGACATGTGCAGGTCCTTGTTGACCGTGTAGATGCTGACGAAGAGCAGCCCCGGCAGCACCGTCTCGACCATGCCCCGGACACCGCCGAACGCCTCGAACAGGGCGGCTTCCGTCACCGCCCGGGCGTCGTCCGCGGACGCGTCCGCGGAGGTCTCTTCGGTTGTCGGCTTGTCGAGCGACGTCACCGGCTACTCCCGTCCGAGGGGTCTCAGTTCGTATTTCGGATTGAACAGCACCCGGCGGCCGTGGCTCATGGCGATCCGGCCCGATGCGATCAGCTTGCGCCCCGGCTCTATCCCCACGATGGAGCGCCTGCCGAGCCACACCACGTCCAGCGCGGCGGAGCCGTCGAACAGTTCGGCCTCCAGGGCCGGAACTCCCGCGCGCGGCCGCAGCGTGACCGTGCGCAAGGTACCAGTAACCGTGACGATCTCGCGGTCCTGGCAGTCGCCTATCCGCGTGCACCCGGCCGTCGCGGCGTCCTCGCGCAGCTCCTCCGACTCCAGGTCCTCCTGCGAGGACGAGAGCCGGTCGAGCATGCGGCGGAAGCGGCCTGCCGGCTTCTCGGACCGAGGAACAGCACTCATGTCTGAAGCGTACCGGGGTGCGCCGACGGTCACGTACCCCCTGCTCCCCGGCCCGGACGGCCCGCCCTCACTTCTCGAAGCGGTATCCCATGCCCGGTTCGGTGATGAGGTGTCTCGGCCGCGACGGGTCCGCCTCCAGCTTCCGGCGCAGCTGCGCCATGTACACGCGCAGGTAGTTGGTCTCCGTCCCGTACGACGGCCCCCACACCTCCCGCAGCAGCTGCTTCTGGCCCACCAGCCTGCCCCCGGCCCGCACCAGCGCCTCCAGCAGATGCCATTCGGTGGGCGTGAGCCGTACGTCCCCGCCGTCGCGGTGGACCTTCTTCGCGGCCAGGTCGACGGTGAACGTCTCCGTCTCCACGACGACCTCTCCCCCGTCGGCCGGTTCCGCGCGGCGTACGGCGGCGCGCAGCCGGGCGAGCAGTTCGTCCATGCCGAAGGGCTTGGTGACGTAGTCGTCGGCCCCGGCGTCCAGCGCCTGGACCTTCTCGGCCGAGGCGTGCCGCGCGGACAGCACCAGGATCGGCACCCGGCTCCACTCACGCAGCCGCCGGATGACGTCGACGCCGTCCGTGTCGGGCAGGCCGAGGTCGAGGACGACGACGTCCGGGTGGCGCGCGGCGGCCGCGCGCAGGGCGCCGGCCCCGTCCTCGGCGGAGTCGACCTCGTACGCCCGGGCCCTGAGGTTGATCACCAGGGCCCGCACGATGGCCGGGTCGTCGTCGACCACCAGCACCCGGGTCATGAGGCTCGCCTTTCGTTCTCCGCGGCCACGGGGCCGCGTGCGCGGTCGCCCGGCCGGTCCGCCGGCCGGGTTTCCGCCGCGTGCAGGGTGAGGGTCATGGTGAGGCCGCCGCCGGGGGTGTCATCGGCGTCGAGGGTGCCGCCCATGGCCTCGGTGAAGCCGCGGGCGACCGCCAGGCCGAGCCCCACGCCGGTGCCGCGCGGGGCGTCGCCGTGCCGCTGGAACGGCTCGAAGATGCGGCCCTTGGCCTCGTCGGGGACGCCGGGGCCGCGGTCGACGACCCGCACCTCGACCCGGTCGGCGAGGGCGCTGGCGGCGACCAGCACCTTCTCCCCCGGCGGACTGTACTTCACCGCGTTCTCGATCACGTTGGCCATCGCCCGCTCCAGCAGTCCGGGGTCGGCGTCGACCATGGGCAGGGTCTCGGGGACGTCCAGGGCGACGCTGTCCTCGGGCACGCCGCCGAGGGCGCGCGGCACCACCTCGTCCAGGTCGGTGCCGCGCATCAGCGGCGTGACCGTGCCGGTGTGCAGGCGGGACATGTCGAGCAGGTTGCCCACGAGGTGGTCCAGGCGGTCCGCGCCGTCCTCGATGCCCTCGAGCAGCTCGGCGCGGTCCTCGTCGGACCATTCGACGTCCTCGGAGCGCAGCGAGGAGACGGCCGCCTTGATCCCGGCCAGCGGGGTGCGCAGGTCGTGGCTGACGGCGGCGAGCAGCGCGGTGCGGATGCGGTTGCCCTCGGCGAGGGCGAGGGCGCGGTCGGCCTGTTCGCGCAGCCGGCGGCGGTCCAGGACGACGGCGGCCTGCGCGGCGAAGGCGGCCAGCACCCTGCGGTCCTCGGCGGGCGGCACCCGGCCGGTCAACGCCAGCGCCATGTGGTCCCCGACGGGCACCTCGACGTCGGCGTCCTCGGGCCGCCCGACCGGGCGGCCCCGGCCCGCCCGGCCCGCGCAGGTCCACGGCTCGACGTCCCCGGCGCGTTCCAGCAGCGCGGCGGACTCCATGCCGAAGGTCTCCCGGACCCGCTCCAGCAGGTCCTCCAGGCCGGTCTCGCCGCGCAGCACGTTGCCCGCGAGGAAGGAGAGGATCTCCGACTCGGCCCGCAGCCGGGCCGCCTGCTGGGTGCGCCGGGCCGCGAGGTCGACCACGGACGCCACCGACGTGCCGATCGCGACGAAGACGACGATGGCGACGATGTTCCGCGGGTCGGAGACGCTCCAGGTGTACAGGGGCGGGGTGTAGAGGTAGTTGAGCAGCAGGGAGCCCACGGCCGCCGAGGCGAGGGCCGGCCACAGCCCGCCGAGGAGCGCCGCGGCCACCGTCACCGCCAGGAACATCAGCATGTCGATGGCGAGCCCCGGGTCGACGGCGCTGAGCAGCACCGCCAGGGCGGCGGGCCCGGCCGTGCCGGCCGCCCACCCCCAGGCGAGCCGCAGCCGGCCCAGCGGCGCGCCCCGGGCGACGGGCAGCCCGCGGCCCCTGGCGGCCTCCTCGTGGGTGACGATGTGCACGTCCAGGTCGGGCCCGCAGTCGCGGGCGACGGTCGCGCCGACGCCGGGACCGAACACGTACTGCCAGGTGCGGCGGCGGGAGGAGCCCAGCACGATCTGGGTGGCGTTGGCGCCGCGCGCGAAGTCGAGCAGGGCGGCGGGTATGTCGTCGCCGACGACGTGGTGGAAGCTGCCGCCGAGGTCCTCCACGAGGGCGCGCTGGGCGGCCAGTTCGCCGGGCGAGGCGGAGGTGAGGCCGTCGCTGCGGGATATGTACACGGCGAGCAGCTGCCCGCCCGCGCCCTTCTCCGCGAGCCGTGCGGCCCGGCGGATCAGGGTGCGGCCCTCGGGCCCGCCGGTCAGCCCGACCACGATCCGCTCGCGCGAGCCCCAGATCGCCGAGACGGCGTGCTCGCTGCGGTAGCGCTGGAGGTGGGCGTCGACCCGGTCGGCGACCCACAGCAGGGCGAGTTCGCGCAGGGCGGCGAGGTTGCCGGGGCGGAAGTAGCTGGAGAGGGCCGCGTCGACCTGGTCGGGCTGGTGGATGTTGCCGTGCGCCATGCGGCGGCGCAGCGCCTCGGGCGTCATGTCGACCAGTTCGACCTGGTCGGCGCGGCGTACGACCTCGTCCGGCACGGTCGCCCGCTCCCGTACGCCGGTGATGGACTCCACGGTGTCGCCCAGCGACTCCAGGTGCTGGATGCCGACCGTGGACAGCACGTCGATGCCGGCGGCCAGCAGCTCCTCCACGTCCTGCCAGCGTTTGGCGTTGCGCGAGCCGGGCGCGTTGGTGTGGGCGAGCTCGTCGACCAGGGCGACCCGGGGGCGGCGGGCGAGGACGGCGTCGAGGTCCATCTCGGCCACGGTCACGCCGTCGTGCTCCAGCCGTCTGAGCGGGATGCGCTCCAGCCCGGTCAGCAGGGCCTCGGTGCGGGGTCTGCCGTGCGTCTCCACGAAGGCGACGACGCAGTCGGTGCCCCGTTCGACGCGGCGGTGCGCCTCGGCGAGCATCGCGTAGGTCTTCCCCACGCCCGGCGCCGCGCCGAGGTGAATGCGTAGCTTGCCGCGTCCCATGGCCCCATTGTCTTCCGGTCGTTCTCCCGGCGGAGTCGACCTTAGGCCGCCGTGCGCGGCGGCCGGGCGGCCGGAGGGGGTGCGGGGCGCGTCCTTGACGCAACCCTGACGCACGGCCGGGACGGCCGCCCGGCCGGCGCTCCCCCGTGGGCCGGGCCCCGGTGTCGCTCCGCGCCGCCCGGCTCCTCGTGCCCGTCCGGCGTTCGGGGAGCGGGGTTCGGGGCGGCGCCCCGTGAAGCGCGTCGGCCCGCGGGAACCGGTCGCGGACGACCGGCCCCGCGGGCCGGGAAGACGACGCTCAGCGCACTTCGGTGATCTCGGGACCCCGCTGCAGCCGGCTCATGCCGCCCGCGAACCGGGACCCCTCCTCCTGTTGCACGTTCTCCGGCACCATCTGCGCGTCGTTCGGCAGCTTCAGGACGATCGGGTCGCGCGGGGCCATCGGGCCGTCCCCGCGCACCACCACCGTGTCCCGGAAGATCTGCTCCAGCAGCCCCGCCGCCTCCGGCTGCACCGCGCCCTGCCCGGAGATCACTCCGCGCAGGAACCAGCGGGGGCCGTCCACGCCGACGAACCGCACGACCTGGAAGCCGCCGGTGCCGTCCGGCAGCTGCACCGGCACCTGGGCGCGCAGCTCCCAGCCGAGCGGGCCCTCGACCTCGTCGATGATGCCGCCCTGCTGGGTGATGCCGGCCGCGATCTCCTCGCGGACCTCGCCCCAGATGCCCTCGCGCTTGGGCGCGGCGAAGGCCTGCAACTGGATCGCGCTGTCCCGCAGCACGACGGTGGCCGCGACGATCGCGTCGCCCGCGACCTCCACGCGCAGTTCCATGCCGTCCACACCGGGCACGAACAGACCGCCCAGGTCGACCCGGCCCTCGCCGGGCTCGCGGACCTCGGAGCTGTCCCAGGGCCCGTCGGGCCGGGGCGCGGGCTCGAGCCTCACGCGCCCGGTCTCCTCGTCCGCCTCCGCGTCGACACCGTCGACGACCTGCTCGGCCTCGCCGGCCGCACCGTCGGCGGCATCCCTCTTCTTGCGACGTCCGAACACGTCACTGTCCTTCCCGGTCGGATACGACCGAAGCGTATCGATTCCCACCCGCTGTACCGCCCTCGGCGGCCTGAACGCTTGTGCCGCTCTCGCCTTCCACCGCGGCATGGCCGCCGGTGGATCCGAAGCCCCCCTCGGCCCGGGCCGATCCGGGCAGCTCCGCGACCGACACGAAACGCACCCTCTCGACCTGCTGGACGACCAGTTGGGCAATCCGGTCGAAGCGCTCGAACCGCACGGACTCGCGCGGGTCGAGATTCACCACGATCACCTTGATCTCCCCACGGTACCCGGCATCAATCGTCCCCGGGGCATTCACCAGGGCGACGCCGCAGCGGGCGGCAAGACCGGATCGCGGGTGCACGAAGGCCGCGTACCCCTCCGGGAGGGCGACAGACACCCCGGTGGGCAGGACGGCCCGTTCGCCCGGGGCCAGTTCACAGGCCTCGGTGGTGCGCAGATCGGCCCCCGCGTCGCCGGGGTGCTCGTACGCCGGAAGCGGTACGTCGGGGTCGACGCGCCGGATCAGCACCTCGAGTGCGCCGCGGCCGGGCCCGCTCACGGGTTCACCTCGAAGGCACGGGTCCGGCGGACCTGGTCGGGGTCCTCCATCGCGGCCCGGATCTCCTCCTGGCGGCCGTGGTCGATGAAGTGGTCCACCTTGACCTCGATGAACAGGGCGTCCGCGCGGACGGCGACCGGGCCGTCGGGGCCGCCGATGCGTCCGGTGGCGGTGCAGTAGATCTTCCGCCCCGCCACGGCGGTCACCTCCGCCTGGAGGTGCAGCACGGTGCCGACGGGCACGGGCCGGACGAAGTCGGTCTCCAGCCGGCCGGTGACCGCGATGGTGCGGAGCAGCCAGGTCAGCGAGCCGAGCGTCTCGTCGAGGGCGGTGGCCAGCACCCCGCCGTGGGCGAGTCCGGGGGCGCCCTGGTGTGCGGGCCGCACGGTGAACTCGGCGGTGATCGACACGCCTTCGCCGGCGCGCGCCTGGAGGTGCAGCCCGTGGGGCTGTTCGTCGCCACAGCCGAAGCACTGTCCGTAGTGCGCGCCCAGGAGCTCGCCGGGTGCGGGGGCGTCGGGGTGACGCACGGGCGGCAGGGCGCCGGCGGGGGGCTGAAGAGCTGCGGAATGACCACTCACAGCCGCAGACCTTACCCGCCCGCCGGGGGGTGGCCGAGCACGCGTCCGCCCTGGCGCGGGGCCCCTGCGGGAAGCGTGCCAAGCTTGGTTCATGCAGCTCTCCGCCGCCCCGTACGAAGAACGCCTCACCGCTCCGCGCTCCTGGTGGCTCCTGTCCTCCCTGGCCGGGGTCTCCTTCGCGCTGATCATGCTGCCGTTCGGCACCCTGCCGATGCTGGCCGGGCTGGCCGGCGGCACCGCCGCGGCGGCGGTCGTGGTGAGCGCGTACGGCTCGGTGCGGATCCGGGTCGTGAACGGCCATCTGATCGCGGGCGAGGCGAAGATCCCGGTGTCGGCGCTCGGCGAGGCGGAGGTGCTGGACGCGGAGGAGGCGCGCGCCTGGCGGAGCCACAAGGCGGACCCGCGCGCGTTCATGCTGCTGCGCGCGTACGTCCCGGGTGCGCTGCGCGTGGACGTCACGGACCCGGAGGACCCCACTCCCTACGTCTTCCTGTCCACCCGTGAGCCCGAGCGGCTGGCGCAGGCGCTCCGGGCGGCGAAGGACGCGGCGGACGCTTCTTAGCGGACGCTTCTCAGGGGCTCGCCTCCCCTACCGGGGCCCGTCGTCCTTCCGGTAGCGGTCGTCCTTCCGGTGGCGGTCGCCGCCCTGTTCCAGGACGTGCTCGGGCAGAGCGTCGTGGGGGCGCTCCAGCGCGGGGAGGGCGGGCAGCTCGTCCCAGGGCACCTGGATCTTGCGCAGGTCGTCGCGGACGCGGGCGGCGAGCTTCCTGGTGTCGCGCCGGTTCATCACGGCGCCCACGGCCGCGCCCACGAGGAACGGCATCAGGTTCGGCAGATTGCGCACCGTGCGCTTCATGATCCGCTGGCGCAGTTCGCGCTTCATGCGGCTGTTCAGCGCGGCGCTCACGGTGGACGGCCTGGTCGCCTCGACGCCGCGTTCCTGGGACCAGGAGTCGAGGTAGACGGTGCTGCGACGGCCGAGACCGCCGGCCGGCCGTACGCCGTAGACCTCGTGCAGTTCGGCGATGAGCTTCAGCTCGATCGCGGCGACGCCGGTGATCTCCGCGGCGAGCTCCGCCGGCATCGCGGGCGGTACGGGCATCATGGCCGCCGCTCCGACGCCGGCCCCGACCGTCGCGGTGGCCTTCGCGGCGCCCGCCACGAGCTTGTCGGCGAGCTCCTCGGGTCCGAGCCCGGGGAACTGCTCCCGCAGGGTCGCGAGGTCCCGTACGGGCACACGCGGGGCGATGTCGATGATCCGGTCGGCGAGGTGCGCCAGCCCCGCGCGGGCGCGGACGCCGCCCCTGCGGACGCCTTCCCGGGCCTTCTCCCGGACGACGGCGGTACGCCTGCGCGCCATGGGCGCGGTGACCTCCACGGACGCCGGGAGGTCACCCCGGCCGGACTGCGCTTCGAGCGAGGCCGCCCCGGAACCGGTCCAGCCTCGCTCGGAGTCACGCGTGTCGTGCTGCGGGCCCCCGGAGGGCCCTTGGTCCGCCTTCTTCGAGTTCTTCGAGTTCTTCGAGAAGAAGCGGCGCTTCCGCGGTGGGGTCGAGCCAGTCACGGCCGACCCCGCCTCAGTCGCAGTCGCGGCAGATCGGCTGGCCGTTCTTCTCGCGGGCCAGCTGGCTGCGGTGGTGCACCAGGAAGCAGCTCATGCAGGTGAACTCGTCCTGCTGCTTGGGCAGGACCCGGACGGCCAGCTCCTCGTTCGAGAGGTCCGCACCGGGCAGTTCGAGGCCCTCGGCGGCCTCGAACTCGTCGACATCCACGGCCGAGGCCGACTTGTCGTTCCGCCGGGCCTTCAGCTCTTCGAGGCTGTCCGAGTCGACGTCGTCGTCGGTCTTGCGTGGAGTGTCGTAGTCGGTAGCCATGTCGCTCTCCCCCTCTGGGTGTATGCGGTGTCTCCAGCGCACGTAACGCGTGAGAGGCCGGACTTGTGCCCGACCTGAGGCGGAGATTTTGCCTCACATCAAGGTCTGTTACTCAATCGACACCCAACCGGACTCCTCACGAGTGATCGGCTTGGATGGCGATGGGGACCGTACACGGTCCCGATGCCGCACTTCAAAGGCGCCTCACCGTGTACTTCCCGTGAACGGGAGCCCTGAAAACCAGGACTTTTCCGACCTTCGGGCGGAGTTCATGATCACGGAGAGTAGAGGGCCGCGTCGACGCGCCTGTGATCGATCACACACGAATTCGATAAGGGGGCCGCTCGAAAATTCCGCCCAGAGCGAACACGCGCCGGAGCCGGGGCATGATGTCAGATCGGCAGGGTGACGCGCATCACGAGCCCACCGCCCTCCCGCGGCTGTGCGTAGATGTGCCCGCCGTGCGCCCGGGCGACCGACCGCACGATGGACAGACCGAGGCCCACGCCCTTGTCGCTGCCCGTCCGCTCGGTGCGCAGCCTGCGGAACGGCTCGAAGAGGTTCTCGATCTCGTACGCGGGCACCACCGGTCCCGTGTTGGACACCACGAGGACCGCCTGGCCGTGCTGGACGTCCGTGGTGACCTCCACCCAGCCGTCCTCCGGGACGTTGTACCGTACGGCGTTCTGCACCAGGTTCAGGGCGATCCGCTCCAGCAGCACGCCGTTGCCCCGGACCACGGCGGAACGGCGGTCGCCGCGGATCGTCACGTGCCGGGACTCCGCCTCGGAGGCGACCTGGTCGATGGCCTGCCCGGCCACCTCGGCGAGGTCGACGGGGCCCCGCTCCACGATCTGGTTGTCGCTGCGGGCGAGCAGCAGCAGGCCCTCCACGAGCTGCTCGCTGCGCTCGTTGGTGGCCAGCAGGGTCTTGCCGAGCTGCTGGAGCTCCACCGGCGCCTGCGGGTCGGAGAGGTGCACCTCGAGCAGCGTGCGGTTGATCGCCAGCGGGGTGCGCAGCTCGTGGGAGGCGTTCCCCACGAAGCGCTGCTGGGCGGTGAACGCGCGCTGGAGCCGCTCCAGCATGTCGTCGAAGGTGTCGGCCAGCTCCTTCAGCTCGTCGTCCGGGCCGTCCAGCTCGATCCGGCGGGACAGGTCCGAGCCCGCCACCGCGCGGGCGGTGCGGGTGATCCGGCCCAGCGGCGACAGCACGCGCCCGGCCATGGCGTAGCCGAAGGCGAAGGCGGTGACGGCGAGGCCGAGCAGCGCCAGCAGGGAGCGGCTGAGCAGGTTGTCCAGGGCGACCTGGCGCTGGTCGTCGATGCACTCGCTGATCGCGGCGTTGAACTCGGTCAGCGAGAGGTTGCCGTCGGCGACGCCCGGACAGTCGTTGCTGGAGACCTTCAGGCCGTCGAAGTCGACGATCTTGAACAGCGGCTGGCTGCCGTTGCGCAGGGCCTGCGCGGCGAGCAGGTAGATGATCGACAGCAGCAGGATGCCGGCGATCAGGAACATGCCGCCGTACAGCAGCGTGAGCCGTATGCGGATGGTGGGACGCAGCCACGGTATGGGGGTGGGCGACCGGGGGTCCCAGGTGGGCTTGGGCGGCGCGGTGGGGGGCGCGGGTGTGGCGGCCATGGTCGGTGATCAGATCCGGTATCCGGAGCCGGGCACGGTCACGATGACCGGCGGCTCGCCCAGCTTGCGGCGCAGGGTCATGACGGTCACGCGGACCACGTTGGTGAACGGGTCGGTGTTCTCGTCCCAGGCCTTCTCCAGCAGCTGCTCCGCGGAGACCACGGCGCCCTCGCTGCGCATGAGGACCTCCAGCACGGCGAACTCCTTCGGCGCGAGCTGCACCTCCCTGCCGTCGCGGAAGACCTCGCGGCGGTTGGGGTCGAGCTTGATCCCGGCCCGCTCCAGGACGGGCGGCAGGGGCACGCTGGTCCGCCGGCCGAGCGCCCGCACGCGGGCGATGAGCTCGCTGAAGGCGAACGGCTTGGGCAGGTAGTCGTCGGCGCCGATCTCGAGTCCCTCGACGCGGTCGCTGACGTCACCGGACGCCGTGAGCATCAGCACGCGCGTGGGCATGCCGAGCTCGACGATCTTGCGGCAGACGTCGTCGCCGTGCACGAGGGGGAGGTCGCGGTCGAGGACGACCACGTCGTAGTCGTTGACGCCGATGCGCTCCAGGGCGGCCGCACCGTCGTACACGACGTCGACGGCCATGGCCTCCCGGCGCAGTCCGGTGGCCACCGCATCGGCGAGCAGCTGCTCGTCCTCGACGACGAGTACGCGCACGTCGCTTGTCCTTCCTCATGACCCGCCCGGCGGCCGTGTGGGCGCGCACGCGGGCAGGGGTACGGGTGGGTGTCGTTGCCTCCATCCTGCACTTTTCGGCCGTAAGTCGGCTGTAAGGCGGCCGGGGAGGGGGTGGCCGACGGCACCGGGACCGGGGAACACGCGGGCGAACGGGGCGGGAATACGAGAATTTCTCGCGAGGTCAGGTTTCCCCGGGAGGGAGCCTGGGGAGGACGGGTTTACATCCCGCGATCACACTCTGCTCGTACCGCACCACCATGCGGTGCACACGGTCCGCTTCCGCAGAGCGGGCGTGGATGTCCCGGTACCGTCGCCGCCCGGCCGAGCGGCGCCGGGCATCCGCCACGGACGTGATCGTCCCTCCCGACGGCACACCCCGTGCCACCGACCCACCGACCCAGGACGAGGGGGCGCAGCATGGACGCATTCACCGCAGGACTTCTGCAGCGCATAAAGGCGACCGAGTCCGACCTGTCGCGGGCCCGCGACGAGGGCGACGACTTCCTCGTCGAAGTGGAGCAGGGCGAGCTCGACGACCTGCGCCGCCTCGCCGCCGAGCACGGCGTGGAAGTCGGCGCGAACAGCGTCTGACCGGCGCACACGGAAACGCCCGGCGGACCCGGTGGATCACTCCACCGGGTCCGCCGCCGTTCACGCCGGCACGCCCGCCCCTGCCCGCGGTGAGCCGCACGGCTGTTCGGCGGCGGTCGGGCTGCCGGAGGCCGGGCCCGGCACCGATCCCCGAGGCGCACGGCGAGCCGCCCGCGGACACCCGCCTGTGCGCTCCCGGCGCCGTGCGCGACGGCGTGGGCGGACGGTGCCCGCCGCCCGCTGCCGCCCGGCAGGCCGGGCCGTCATCCGGCCCGGCCGGCGGCCACAGGCCGCCGCGCGCGCGGCCGCGCTCGGCCCCGGCTGCCGCCCCCGTCAGCCGGCGGCGGCAGCCGACCGCACCCTCAGTCGTGCCACGCCCCGAACTCCTCCAGCAGGTGGAGAAGAGGTCCGAGGACACCGGGGGAGGCCGCCACCGCGAGGTCACCCGACGGAGGGCTGTCGGGGTGGCGCCCAGCCGTGAGGGCGCCGGCCTCTCGGGCTATCAGGGCGCCCGCGGCCAGATCCCACGGGTGCAGGCCCCGCTCGTAGTAGCCGTCGAGGCGCCCGGCCGCCACGTCACACAGGTCGATCGCCGCCGAGCCGCCACGTCGGACGTCCCGGACCAGCGGAATCAGCCGGCGGGCGACCTCGGCCTGGTGGTCGCGGACGTCGGCGACGTAGTTGAAACCGGTGGAGACCAGCGCCTGGTCCAGCGGCGGCGACGGCCGGCAGGCCAGGCGCCGCTCGCCCTCCCAGGCGCCCGTGGCCCACGCCCCGCCGCCCAGCACCGCGTGGTACGCCTCGCCGCGCATCGGGGCGAACACCGCGCCGGCCACGGTCACCCCGTCCTGCTCGGCCGCGACGGAGACGGCCCAGGTGGGCAGGCCGTACAGGTAGTTCACCGTGCCGTCGAGGGGGTCGACGACCCAGCGGACGCCGCTGCTGCCGGCGGTGGAGGCTCCCTCCTCGCCGAGGACGCCGTCCTCCGGGCGGCGCTCGGCGATCAGTCCGGTGATCAGCTTCTCCGCCGCGATGTCCATCTCGGTGACGACGTCGACCGCACTGGACTTGGTGGCGGCGACCGCGAGGTCGGCCGGGCGGCCGTCGCGCAGCAGCTCACCCGCGCGCCGGGCGGCCTCCCGGGCCAGTTCCAGCAGTTCCGCGTGCAGGGGATCGGTCACGGGGCTCCTCAGGCGTAGGGGCTGTCGGCGCCCGCGGCGGCGGGACGCGGGGCGCGCGCCGGGCAGCAGCCCACCGGGCACAGGTCGTGGCTGGGGCCGAGCGCGCCCAGGGCGCAGCGGGTGACGTCCCGCCCGCTCTCGGCGGCCGCGCGCTCCAGCACCAGCTCGCGGACGGCGGCGGCGAACCGCGGGTCGTCGCCGACGGTCGCCGAGCGGCGCACCGGCAGGCCCAGCTCGTCCGCCTTGGCCGTGGCCTCGGTGTCGAGGTCGTACAGGACCTCCATGTGGTCGGAGACGAAGCCGATGGGGGCCATCACCACGGCCGGGACGCCGGCGGCGTGCCGCTCCTCGAGGTGGTCGCAGATGTCGGGCTCCAGCCACGGGATGTGCGGGGCGCCGGAGCGGGACTGGTAGACGAGCTGCCAGGGGTGGTCCACGCCGGTGCGTTCGCGGACGGCGTCGGCGATCAGCCGGGCCACGTCCAGGTGCTGCGCGACGTAGGCGCCGCCGTCGCCGTGGGCCTCGACGGGGCCGGAGGTGTCCGCGGCGGTCTCGGGGATGGAGTGGGTGCAGAAGGCGATGTGCGCCCCGTCCCGGACCTCCTCGGGGAGGTCCGCGAGGGACCGGACGACGCCGTCGACCATGGGCTCGACGAAGCCGGGGTGGTTGAAGTAGTGCCGCAGCTTGTCGATCTTCGGCAGCTCCAGCCCTTCCTTCTCCAGCGTGGCGAGCGCGTCCGCGAGGTTCTCGCGGTACTGGCGGCAGCCGGAGTAGGAGGCGTAGGCGCTGGTGGCGAGGACCAGGATGCGGCGGCGGCCGTCGCGCACCATGTCGCGGAGGGTGTCGGTGAGGTAGGGCGCCCAGTTGCGGTTGCCCCAGTAGACCGGCAGGTCCAGGCCGTGCTCGGCGAAGTCCTTGCGCAGCGCGTCCAGCAGGGCGCGGTTCTGGTCGTTGATGGGGCTGACCCCGCCGAACAGGAAGTAGTGCTGTCCGACTTCCTTGAGGCGCTCCTTGGGGATGCCCCGCCCGCGCGTCACGTTCTCCAGGAACGGGACGACGTCGTCCGGGCCTTCCGGGCCGCCGAAGGAGAGCAGGAGCAGGGCGTCGTAGGGACTGGCATCGAACACGTCAGACATGTCTCGATCCTCCCACCCGGGGCCGACGGCCGGGACAGGGGCCGGGGTGCGGCGGGAAGGTGTCGCGGATCACCGGCGCGAGCGGGTGACGCCGCCGGTAATCTGTATCCACTGCGATAGCACCTTACTGATCTTCCGGAGACCCCGTGCCCAGCCCCTACCGCGCCCTGTTCGCCGCCCCCGGCAGCAAGGCCTTCTCCGCCGCGGGGTTCCTCGGCCGGATGCCGCTGTCGATGATGGGCATCGGCGTGGTCACGATGATCTCCCAGGTGACCGGCCGGTACGGACTGGCGGGGGCCCTCTCGGCCACGATCGCGCTGTCCGCCGCGCTGGCGGGCCCTCAGGTGTCACGGCTGGTGGACCAGTACGGGCAGCGCCGGGTGCTGCGTCCGGCCACGCTGCTGTCGCTGTCCGCGGCGGCGGTGCTGCTGTTCGCCGTCCACTTCGGCTGGCCGGAGTGGGTGCTGTTCGCCGCGTGCGTCGGCATCGGCTGCGTGCCGAGCCTCGGCGCGATGGTCCGGGCGCGCTGGGCGGCGCTGTACCGGGGCACCCCGAGCCTGCACACCGCCTACTCGTTCGAGTCGGTGGTCGACGAGGTGTGCTTCATCGTCGGCCCGATCGTCTCCATCGGCCTGTCCACGGCGTGGTTCCCGGAGGCGGGCCCGCTGCTGGCGGCCTGCTTCCTGGCGGTGGGCGTCTTCTGGCTGACCGCGCAGCGCGCCACCGAGCCGGAGCCGCACCCCCGGGAGCGGAAGGGCGGCGGCACGGCGCTGCGTTCGCGGGGTCTTCAGGTGCTGGTGGCGACCTTCGTGGCGACGGGCACGATCTTCGGCGCGGTGGACGTGGTCACCGTGGCCTTCGCCGAGGAGGAGGGCCGGAAGGCCGCGGCCAGCGTCGTGCTCTCCGTGTACGCCCTGGGCTCCTGCGTGGCCGGCCTGGTGTTCGGCCTGCTGCACTTCGCGGGGGCGCCGGAACGCCGGTGGCTGCTGGGCGTTTGCGCCATGGGCGTGAGTATGATCCCACTCCTACTGGTCGGGAACTTGCCGTTTCTGGCCGTGGCGCTGTTCGTTGCGGGTCTGTCCATCGCTCCCACGATGATCACGACCATGTCCCTCATCGAAGAGCACGTACCACGCGCGCAGCTCACCGAGGGGATGACCTGGGTGAGCACCGGGCTCGCGGTCGGGGTCGCCCTCGGCTCCTCCGCGGCCGGCTGGGTGATCGACGCGGCCGGGGCGCGCGCCGGGTACGGGGTCCCGGTGGCCGCCGGGGCCGTCGCGGTCGCGGTCGGTTTCCTCGGGTACCGCCGGCTCCGGCCGGCACCGGGTCGGGGAGGCTCCGTTGGGCAGCACGACGAGCACGAGGAACGGCACGTGGCGTAACTGGGGAGGCACCGTCTCCGTCCGGCCGGCCAGGGAAATCACACCGGCGTCCGTCGACGAACTGGCCGCCGCCGTGCGCCGGGCCGCCGAGGACGGGCTGCCGGTGAAGGCGGTCGGAACCGGCCACTCCTTCACCTCCATAGCCGCCACCGACGGTCTGCTGGTACGCCCTCAGCTGCTCACGGGGATCCGGAGGATCGACCGCGAGGCGGGCACCGTCACCGTCGAGGCGGGCACCCCGCTGAAGCGGCTCAACGCGGCGCTCGCGCGTGAGGGTCTGTCCCTGACCAACATGGGCGACATCATGGAACAGACGGTCTCCGGGGCCGCCGGTACCGGCACCCACGGCACCGGCCGGGAGTCCGCCTCCATCGCCGCCCAGATCGAGGGCCTGGAGCTGGTCACGGCCGACGGCTCGGTGCTCACCTGCTCACCGGAGGAGAACCCGGACGTCTTCGCCGCCGCCCGGATCGGTCTCGGCGCCCTCGGCATCGTCACCGCGATCACCTTCGCCGTGGAGCCGCTCTTCCTGCTCACCGCGCGCGAGGAGCCCATGCCGTTCGACCGGGTGTGCGCCGAGTTCGACGCGCTGCACGCCGAGAACGAGCACTTCGAGTTCTACTGGTTCCCGCACACCGGCAACACCAACACCAAGCGGAACAACCGCAGCGCGGGCCCCGAGCGCCCGGTGCCGCCGCTGCGCGGCTGGTTCGAGGACGAGTTCCTCTCCAACGGCGTCTTCCAGGTCGCCAACTGGGTGGGCCGCGCCGCCCCGGTGACGATTCCGGCCATCGCGCAGGTCTCCAGCCGGGCGCTGTCCGCGCGGACGTACACCGACATCCCCTACAAGGTGTTCACCTCCCCGCGCCGGGTGCGCTTCGTGGAGATGGAGTACGCCGTCCCGCGCGAGGCGCTCGTGGACACGCTGCGGGAACTGAAGGCGATGGTGGACCGGTCCCCGCTGCGGGTGAGCTTCCCGGTGGAGGTGCGCACCGCGCCGGCCGACGACATCACGCTGTCCACGGCGTCCGGCCGGGAGAGCGCGTACGTCGCGGTCCACATGTTCAAGGGGACGCCGTACCAGCGGTACTTCACCGCCGCCGAGCGCATCTTCACCGCGCACGAGGGACGACCCCATTGGGGGAAGATCCACACGCGTGACGCCGAGTACCTCTCGCGGGTGTATCCGCGCTTCGGCGAATTCGTCGCGCTGCGGGACCGGCTGGACCCGGAACGGCTGTTCCGCAACGACCACCTGCGCCGGGTCCTGGGCGCGTAGACATTGCCTCTGTTTCCGGCGATTGCGTGAAGTTCCCCACAAATCCACCACGTGCGGGGGCGGACGAGTGGGGCAACGACGGCCAAGTCCCGCCCCTTGCACGAACTCGCACGGCGTGCCAATCCACGCACGTGGCCCAAATGGAGTACTGTTGCGAGCCCTGGGTCCGGACTCCCGTCAGGGCGCCCGGGTCCTCGGAGGACCGCCGGGAGGGGGCTAGTTGCACAGGGTGACGCTTTTGGTCACTTAGCGTTGCGAATAGGTAACCGTGCCATAACGGCGATCCTGGGCCCGCGCCCGACACGCCGGGCAACTCGGCAAGGTTGTGGCAGGCTGCACCCGGGCAGGCCACACTCGACTAGCGGAAGCAGCGACGCACGTGACGTCGGCAGGCACCACCCGGGAGGTCCCCATGCCCGAACTGCGTGTCGTGGCCGTCTCGAATGACGGCACACGGCTGGTGCTGAAGGCTGCGGACAGCACGGAGTACACGCTTCCGATCGACGAACGGCTCCGCGCCGCCGTGCGCGGCGACCGTCCCCGCCTCGGCCAGATCGAGATCGAGGTGGAGAGCCACCTCCGCCCCCGCGACATCCAGGCGCGTATAAGGGCGGGCGCGACCGCGGAAGAGGTCGCGCAGATGGCCGGCATCCCCGTGGACCGCGTCCGGCGCTTCGAGGGCCCCGTCCTCGCCGAGCGCGCCTTCATGGCCGAGCGCGCCCGCAAGACGCCGGTCCGCCGCCCCGGTGAGAACTCCGGCCCGCCGCTGGGCGAGGCCGTGCAGGAGCGGCTGCTGCTGCGCGGCGCGGAGAAGGACACCGTCCAGTGGGACTCCTGGCGCCGCGACGACGGTACCTGGGAGGTCCTGCTGGTCTACCGGGTCGCGGGCGAGCCGCACTCGGCGAGCTGGACGTACGACCCGCCCCGGCGGCTGGTCCAGGCCGTCGACGAGGAGGCCCGCTCGCTGATCGGCGAGTCCGACGACCTCGCCGCGCCCGAGCCGAGCTTCCCGTTCGTGCCGCGCATCGCCCGGCTGCCGCGTGACCGCCCGCTGGACCGGCCCGCCGACCGCGAGCGTTCCAGCCTGCCCGCACAGGCGTCCGAACCGGCCGAGGAGTCCACCGCGGCCACCGCCTCGGGCGAACGCGACTCGCTGACCAGCCTGCTGGAGGCGGTGCCCAGCTTCCGGGGCGACCTGGTGGTGCCGGAGCGCACCGAACCGGCCGCCGAGGAGCCGGAGTCCGAGCCCGAGGTGGAGGAGCCGCCGGCTCCCGCCGCGTCCGCGGGCTCCGCGTACGCGGACGTGCTGATGCCCCGCTCGGTGGGCGGCCACCGCGACCGTCTCATCGGCTCGACCGACCGTCAGGCCGAGGCGGACGGCGTCCGTCCGGGCCGTCGCGCGGCGGTGCCGAGCTGGGACGAGATCGTCTTCGGCACGCGGCGCAAGAAGCAGGATTAGGCAGGTCCCGGGGCTCCGCCCCGGACCCCGCTCCTCGAGCGCGGAGGGGCTGAGTTCAGCCCCTCCGCGCTCGAGGACGAGGCCCGCCAGGGCCGACAGGGCTCCGCTACTGCGGATCCGGCCCCACCGCGACCGGTCGCGCCGGATCCGACGACCACTCCGACCAGGAGCCGACGTACAGCGCCGCCGGGATGCCCGCGATCTCCAGCGCCAGCACCTCGTGCGCCGCCGACACGCCCGAGCCGCAGTACACCCCGACCGGCGCGTCCGGCGTCACGCCCAGCTCGCCGAAGCGGGCGCGCAGTTCCGCGGCAGGGCGGAAACGGCCGTCCGCGTCCACGGTGTCGGAGGTCGGCGCCGACAGCGCGCCCGGGATGTGGCCGCCGACGGGGTCGATCGGCTCCACCTCGCCCCGGTACCGCTCCCCCGCACGGGCGTCCAGCAGCACCCCCGAACGGGCCAGCGCCGCCGCTCCGTCCGCGTCCAGCACCCCGCTCACGTCCGGCTCCGGCACGAAGTCGCCCTCGGCCGGCTCCGGCGCCGCCGTCTCCAACGGCCCCTCCCAGGCGGGCAGTCCGCCGTCCAGGACCCGCACGTCCGGGTGGCCCGTCCAGCGCAGCAGCCACCAGGCGCGGGCCGCCGCCCAGCCGATGCCGCCGTCGTACGCCACCACGGGCGTCCCGGCCGACACGCCGGCACGCCGCATCGCGGCGCCGAACACCTCGGGGTCCGGCAGCGGATGGCGTCCCCGCGGGCCCGGCGCGGACGCCAGTTCGCGGTCCAGGTCGACGAAGACGGCGCCGGGGATGTGGCCTGCCGCGTAGGCGGACCGGCCGTCGAACGGCTCACCCTTCGCGGCGGCCGTGCTGAGCTGCCAGCGGACGTCGAGCAGGACCGGCGGGCGGTCCGACCGCAGCGCGTCGGCGAGTTCGGATGCGGAGATGATGGCGTTCATGGTCACCATCCTCGCGCACGGGGTGGCCGACTCGTCCCGGTACGGCTACTCTGCTCGGCCGGGCACATCCGGTCACCGGGCGTACGGTATCGGGCACATACGGTGTCGGCCGCGCTGCGGGAACGATCCGCCGCGCCGGCACGGGAGGCCCCGCAGGGGCGAGCGGACACGGCCGACGTACGGGCGGCCGAGAAGAGAGTGACGATGACCGACGCACGGGGGAACGCCCGCCCGGACGGCGACGGGTCCGCCCGGCACGCGCCCGGCACACCCTGCTGGGTGAGCCTGATGGTGCGCGGACTGGACGTGACCGAGCAGTTCTACGGGGCGCTGTTCGGCTGGGAGTTCCGGCCCGGCCCGCGGCCGTGGGGCCCGTACGTGCGTGCCGTGCTCGACGGGCACGCGGTGGCCGGGATCGGGGTGCTGCCGCCGGACCGCCGGCTGCCGGTGGCGTGGACGCCGTACTTCGCCTCCGACGACGTGGATCTGACGGCCGAGGTGGTGCGTTCGTGCGGCGGGACCGTCGGCGTGGGGCCGCTGGACGCCGACGACGCGGGGCGGCTGGCGCTCGCCTCGGACCCGTGCGGCGCGGTCTTCGGCATCTGGCAGGCGGCCGACGGGGCCGTCCCGGGCGTCAGGGGCCGGCCCGGCACTCCGGCGTGGAACGAGCTGACGACCTTCGAGACGACGAACGTGGCCAAGTTCTACGAGACGGTGTTCGGTTACGACGAGGAGCCGGTCGTTTCCGCCGACCTGGACTATGTGACGCTGCGTCTGGACGGCCGCCCGGTGACCGGCGTCCACGGTCTGGGCAAGGCGCTGCCCCGGGACCGGGGGCCGTACTGGACGACGTACTTCACGGTGGCGGACACCGACGACGCGGTGGACCGGGTGCTGCACCTCGGCGGCCAGGTGCTCGGCGGTCCCCGGGACACCGAGCACGGCCGGGTCGCCACGGTGGCGGACCCGGAGGGGGCGCGGTTCGCGCTGGTGCGAGGACCGCGCTGACGCGCGGTGCGGCACGGCGGCGCAGCTGCCGTGCCGGCACAGCACAGTGCCTGGCACGACATCGGCGGGTCCCCGGAGCACGCCCGGGGATCCGGCGGTACGGCGGTGGCCCCGAGAGCCGGCTGCTCACCCACCTGACCGGGCGGCTGCGCAGGCCGTCGCGGGACCGGATGCCGGAGTCGGTCACCGTCGAACTGCACGCGGCGCGGGCGGGAGGACTAGGACGGCGGCGGGGCCGTCTCCGTCCGCGAGTCGTACGCGGCCCGGGCGGCGTGGATGCCGTCCAGGTTGCGGGTGGACCACTCCAGCAGGGGTGCGGTGGCCTCGCGCAGGGTCATGCCCATCGGCGTGAGCGCGTAACTGACGTGCGGCGGCATGACGTTGTGAACGGTGCGGGTGAGGATGCCGTCGCGTTCCAGGCTGCGCAGGGTGACGGTGAGCATGCGCTGGCTGATGCCGGTGGTGGCGCGCTTCAGTTCGGTGAAGCGGCGCGGCCCCTGGCTGAGGTTGCGGACGACGAGCAGGGACCACTTGTCGCCGACGATGCCGAGGACGTCGCTGGTGCGGCACGGGTCCCGCCGGTGCGGCATCGGTGACGGGCCGTCGGCTGCGGTCATGGTTACCTCCAGGGAACCGGGTCACCGGAATGTGCCTTATTGCCCCAGGTCGGGCGGGTGCACCACGATGAACGGACGGTTCCCGAAGCGTACCGAGACACGAAAGGGAACCGCCTTCTTCCCCGTGCTCCGCTTTCGGAAGGCACCCCTGTGTCGACTTATCTGCTTGTCCATGGCGCCTGGCACGACGGCCGGTGCTGGGACCGGACGGCCCCGCTGCTGGAGGCCGCCGGCCACCGCGTGTTCCGCCCCTCGCTGACCGGCTACGGCGACAAGGCGCACCTGCTCGGCCCCGAGGTGGGCCTGGACACCCATGTCGAGGACGTCGTCCGGCTGATCAAGGACGAGGACCTGACCGACCTCGTCCTGGTCGGCCACAGCTACGCGGGACTGGTGATCTCATCGGCGGCGAACGAAGTTCCTGAGCGGGTCGCGCACCTGGTGTATCTGGACGCGATGGTGCCGGAGCACGGCGAGACCGCGGTCGACGCGCAGCCCGTGACCCAGCACCTCATCGACGCCGCCGCGGCCACGGACGCCCCGTGGCGTATCCCGCCGCTGCCGGAACTTCCGCCGCCCTCCGGCCTGTTCGGGGTGACCGACCCGGCGGACCAGGAGTGGCTGCGCGGCATGCTCTCCGACCACCCGGTGCGGTGCCTCCAGCAGCCGGCGTGCCTGGACAACCCGTCCCTGCGTCAGGTCCCGCGCACCCACATCCACTGCGTGGGCGCGACCCCGGAGGGCATCGTCCGGCGCCCGGTGCCGGCGCTCCAGCCCGACGGGGCGCCGTCGCGGGTACGGGAACTGCCCACCGGGCACGACTGCATGATCACGATGCCGGTCGAGCTGAGCGAGCTGCTGCTCGACGTGGCCGGTTAGACGGAGGCGGCCGGGACCCGCACCGTCTCCACCCAGTGCGGCGGCTCGGGGGCGTCGTGGCCGATTAGGGCCGCGACGAGGCGGCAGGAAGGGGGCTCGGCGGGCCAGGGGGTGTACCCGTCGGTGAGGACGACGACGATCGACGGGCGGTCGGGGGCGGCGAGCGCGGCGTCGATGCCGACGCGCAGGTCCGTGCCGCCCCCGCCGCCGAGCGTGACCTGCTCGGTGGACGTCACCCTCGACACGGCGTGCACGTCGGCGTCGCAGGCGAGGACGGTGACGCGGTTGCCGCGTACGCCGACCTCGCGCAGCACGCCCGTGACCTCGCCCAGCGCGGCAGCGAGTTCCGCGTCGCCCATCGAGCCCGAGGTGTCGACGACGACGGCCACCCTGGGCAGCGGACGGTGCAGGCTCGGGAGGACCACGCCGCGCAGCGCCGGGGTGCGGCGCGAGGGGCGGCGGTAGGTGTAGTCGACGGCGCCGCCCGCCCATGCGGCGGCCTCCCGTACCGCGCCGGACAGGGCCTGCCGCCAGTCGACCGCGGGTTCCAGGACCTCTTCGGCCCAGCGCCGCCAGCCGCCGGGCAGGGTGCCTCGGGAGCGCAGGTGGGCGCGCATCGCCTCGGCGGTGTGCCGACGCAGCGCCTGCGCCTCGGCCTCGCCGACCCCGTCGGGGCCGTCGGCCTGCGGGAGTTCCCACGGCGCCGGGATGCCGTGGGCGCCCGAACCGCAGTCGTGTTCCCGGACGTGCGGGGGCAGCGCCGGCAGGTACTCCTCGAACAACTGACCGTCGGGCAGGCCGTGGAGGCGGGGTTCCACACGTCCGGCGGGCAGGCGCAGGCCGTCGGCGAGGAGGTCGTCGTTGATCTCGCAGTCCTGGGCGACGTTGACGCGGTAGTGGTCGCGCTGGTCCGCGGCGGGGAGCCGTCCGGCGCGGCCGTGGTGGTCGCGCAGCAGATGCGCCACCTCGTGAACCCACACGCCCGCGAGCTCCTCGACGGGGGTCGCGTCGACGAACGCGGGCGAGACGTAGCAGCGCCAGTGCCGGTCCACGCCCATCGTCGGCACCGCGCTGCTCGCCACGATGCCGAGGGCGTACAGCGCCGACGCCAGATAGGGGCGATCGTGCGCCGCGCGGTAGCGGGCGGCGAGGAGTTTGGTGCGGTCCAGGCCGTCGCGGGGATCCGTCATGCCCGCTCGCCTCAACGGCCGCCGGGCAGGGCCCCGGACAGCCGCAACAGGTCCAGGAACGCGTCGATGCCGGGAGGTACGGACCAGTCCAGCCGGCGCATCGCCGCGAGGTCGGTGGCGGCACGGGCGGCCACGTCCGGCACGCCCGCGTCCACCGCCTTCGCCAGCACCGCCCAGGCGGCCTCCCAGCGGGGCCGCGTGAGATCGCTCTGCACGGCGGCGACGATCGCGATGAGGAAGGCTAGTTGCCGGTCGCCGCGGTCGGGCAGCGCGAACGCGCCGGGGTCGGCGAGGACCCGCTCGGGGTCGGGCAGATCCAGGTGCTCCAGGTACGACAACAGCTCGATGCCCGCGCCGTCCCCGACGGACCCGGTGAGCGCGGCGGCCGTCGCCTCACGGCCCGCGCCGGTCGCGTACGCCGTGGCCAGCAGCCGCAGCGCCATCTCCCAGGTGCGCGGGGACGGCCAGGAGCGTCCGCGCGCCTCCGCGTCGCCGGGGAGCTGGTGGACCAGGCCGGGGCGGGCGGTGAGGAGTCCGGAGACGGCGCCGCGCGCCCGCGCCACCGCGCCGGGCACCTTGGCGGGGTCGACGACCGGGACCGTCGCCTCCGGCCAGGTGCCGGCCATGCCGCGCGCGACCGTGGCCGGGTCGTGGGTCCAGTGGAGGTGGACGAAGCGGTTGGCGAGCGGCGGGCTGAGGTGCCAGCCGTCCGCGGCGCTCGACGGCGGGTTGGCGGCGGCGACGATCCGCACCGCGTCGGGCAGGACCAGGCTGCCGACCCGGCGTTCCAGGACCACCCGCAGCAGCGCCGCCTGGACGGCCGGGGGCGCGGAGGACAACTCGTCGAAGAACAGCAGGCCGTGCCCGGCGTCCCGGAGCCGGACCGCCCAGTCCGGCGGGGCCATGGGCACGCCCGTCGCCGCCGGGTCGTCCCCGACGATCGGCAGCCCGGCGAAGTCCGAGGGCTCGTGGACGCTCGCGATGACCGTCTCCAGCGGAAGCCCGAGTCCGGCCGCGAGCTGTTCCAGTCCGGCCGACTTGCCGATGCCGGGCTCGCCCCACAGGAGGACGGGCTCATTGGCCGTCACGGCCAGGGCCAGTGCCTCCAGTTGAGGGCTGGTTGCGGGCTCGGTGCGCCGTGCGCGAAGCCGGGTGACGAGGGCGTCGGCGGCGGCGAGCGGGGCGGGGTCGGTGCGGGGGGCGGGGTCGGTGCTCAAAACGGCGGTTCCTCGCTGTACTCGGTTGTTTCGCGCTCGACGGACCCGTCGGGTTCCGGTGTCACGGGCTCCGCGCCGCCGTCCTCGTCGGGCTCCGGGTCGTTGTCCTCGTCCTGCAAGTGGGTCAAGTAGTCCTCCCACCACTCGCTCCCGACGTCCGGATGCTCCTCACGAACGCGCTTCCGCAGGAAGGCCAGGTCGGACCTCCGGTAGCGGCGGACGACGTGAGCGAGCGACAGCTCCATCCCGTCCTCCACGTCGATCCGGGCGCCCGCGTCGAGCAACGCCTCCACGAGAGCCCGGGAACCGCCCTCGGCGACCGCCACGAACAGCGGGGTCCGCCCCTGCTTGTCGCGCGCCTCCAGGTCGAGGCCCGCCGCGAGCAGCCGGGGCAGCAGGCGCTCGTGGTCGATGAGGTTCAGGACGTGGAGCAGTGAGCGTCCGGCGGCACTCCGCACCCGGATGTCCATTCCCGCGTCCAGGAGCCGGAGCACGCCGTCGGTGTCGCCGTGCTGGGCGCGCAGGAAGAAGTCGAGCCGCTGGGCGCGGAGTGCCTTCGGCAGCCTGCCCTCGCCCGACGTCCAGGTCTGCGCCACGGCGAAGCAGCCGGCGACGGCGCCGCCGAACGCGCGCAGGGCCCATTCGCGCTGTTGCTCCTCGTCGCTGTGCGGCATGCGGAGCCGACCGTCCGGCCGGAAGCCCACCTCGTGCCACTCGCCCCGACAGCGCACCCGGACGGGTGCCGGGGCGCCGGGGCCCGGCGGTCCACCGATTCCGCCGTCGGGGCGGACGCCGGGGAACAGGGCCTCGCCGACCAGCGGGTGCAGATGCTCCGGCGCGACCCCGCCCACCCGGAGCAGGTCGAGGTCGGGGAGTCTGCGCCAGAGCGTCTCGGGCAGGAAGGGCAGGCCCTGGACCTCCTCGCGGTCCACCGCCCTCAGTGCGAGACCGGTGGCCGCCGGCTCCAGCAGAAGACGCGTGCGCCAGTCACCGAGGATCAGGAAGCGGTCGCCGACGCCCTCGCCCCGGAGCCGGCGGACCTCCCGCTCCAGGCGGGTGTGATCGAGCGCGAGCCTGCCGACGAGCACCGTCGGATCGCTCCGGTACCAGCGGGGGCCGGCGCCCGGGGTCGTCAGGTCGGCATCGATCCCGGCCGCGGCGAAGGCCTCCGCGGCCTCCCCCTTCTCATGCAGCAGCGTGACCCACTCGGCCCGCGCCGCCGGGTCGCCGGCGCCGGGGTCCGAGGGGGGCAGCTCGTCCGGGGCGAGCAGTCCGCCGTCGGCGCTGAAGAAGGGCAGCCGTCCGGGGCCGCCGGCGTGCTCGCGCAGCACGGCGGTGTGCCGGTCGTCCCACAGGTGCCGGGCGTACCGCCAGTCCTCGGTCGTGCTGCTGAACACACCGGCGGCCCCCTCGTCCGCGAGCGTGCCGAACCGCAGGGTGATCCGCTGCGGACCCTGCCGCATCGCGGGCGTGGTGAGGTGCAGGTACGGCGTGGAGCGCGGCTCCTCGCCCGCCCGCACCGGCCGGTACCGGGCGAGGACCACGGTGCGGTCGGTGGCCAGGGTGGTCCAGCCGCCGAGGTACCGGGGCAGGTGCCAGCGCACCAGGTCGGGGACCAGGTGCCGCAGGTCGTCCTCCAGCGCGTCGGCGACGTCGTGGCCGCAGTGCTCGGCGATCTCCGCCAGGTCGAGGTCGACGTCGACCAGGGCCGCGGCGCAGGCGCCCCTCCAGTCACCCGCCGTACGGCGTTGGGTCGCGCGCTCGATCATGCCGCGGGGCACCGCGTGACGGCGGATCCGCCGCCAGCTCGACGCTTCCTCCGGCGAGAAGCAGGCGGGCGCGGTACGACGGCTCACCGGTAGACGCTCCCTATCGCGCGCAGGTCGGGGTGGGCGGCGGTCATGGGCCGCAGGCGCCGGGCGAAGGTCCGCTTCACCTTGCGGGGCAGTCCCGGTCCGAGGCCGACGTACTCCAGCGGGGAGCCGTCCGGGACGGCCGCCAGCAAGGACTTCGCGCCCCGGCCGGTGAGTCCGGTGTGGCGCAGCTCCAGCCGGCGCAGCGGGCTGCCGGGGAGCGCGGAGGCCAGGGCGTGGGCGCCGTCGTCGCCGGTGGTGTTGGCGGGAGCGCCGAGGCTCCGTTCCGACATCGGGCGTCCGAGGTCGAGCGCCTCGATGCCGCTCAGGGCGTCGGCGAGGGCGCGTGCTCCGGCGGGTCCGATGCCGTTGCCGCCCAGGCCGAGGCGTACCGGCCGCCCGGAGTCGGCGGCGGCTGCCGCGAGCACGGCGGCGCCCTTGTCGCCGAGGTGGTTGGCGGGCAGGTACAGCTCGCGCACCCCCGCGTCGCGGACGAGCGCCGCCAGCAGCCCGGCGGTGTCGGCGGTCAGGCCGTTGCCGCCGAGGAAGAGGCGTTCCACCGGGCGCGGACGGCCGGTGAGGGCGTCGAGCAGGAGGCGCAGACTCGCCGCCGTGACACCGGTGTTGACCAGGTCGAGGGTGCGCAGCGCCGTGTTGCGGCGGAGCATCGTGGCGAGGGCCGTGACACCGTCGTCGCCGACGGGGTTGCGCTTGAGCCAGAGGGCACGGACGGTGTCGTCCGTGGCGAGCACGCCGGCGAGCGCGGTGACGCCGTCGGGGCCGATGCGGTTGCAGCCGAGGTAGAGGGTGTGCAGTCCGTGGCCGTCGGAGAGGGCGCGGGCGACCGTCGACGCCCCTTCGTCGCCGATGGCGTTGGTGCCGAGCAGGACGTGCCGGGCGTGCGGGGAGCCTGCCACGGCGGGCATCAGCCGGGCGGCGCCCGCCGCTCCGAGTCCCTGCTTGCACAGGTCGACGCGGCCGTCCGCGCGCAGGGTGCCGAGCGGGAACGTCTCGTCGTCCTCGACCGCCCGGTGCGAACCGAGCCTGGCCAGCAGCGGGCCCAGGCCCGCGGGATCGGCGGCCGGGACGTCCGGGTGCTCGATCGCCGGGCAGCGCACGGGGGTCGGCTGCGTCATCACCACTCCACCGGTCCGTCGCCGGCGTCCGGTCCGCCGGGGACGGAACCGCCCCCGCCCGCCCAGGACGGACCGACGTCTGTCGACGTTTCTCCACGATCAGGACGGCAAGACCGGTCGGATTCGAACCGACGTCCTCCAGCTTGATGCGTGGGCGCGACGACCTCTGCGCTACGGCCTTGCCAGTCGAAGATCATAGCGGGACCAGCCGCAATATTCGATCGTTTGTTTGGAAAGGTTCGCCGTCCCACGGCAGCCGCCCGCGGCGGACGAGGCCGTCAACTCGGCGACACCGGCAGCACATCCGGCGCCAGCGCCGCCGCCCTCGCCGTCGCGGCCGTCATCCGGCGGCGGTGGTGGCGACGGCACAGCACCTCGTAGCCGATCTCGTCCGCGGACCCCGTGACGTCGCCGACGACGACCTGGGCGCCCTCGACGACCATCACGCCGCCGACCGTGCGGGCGTTGTGCGTGGCGCGGGCGCCGCACCAGCACAGGGCCTCCACCTGGAGCACCTCGACGCGGTCGGCGAGTTCGATCAGGCGCTGGGAGCCGGGGAACAGCTTGGAGCGGAAGTCGGTGGTGATGCCGAAGGCGTAGACGTCGAGGTCCAGGTCGTCGACCACGTGCGCGAGCTGGTCGATCTGCTCGGGCGCGAGGAACTGCGCCTCGTCGGCGATCACGTAGTCCGCGCGGCGGCCCTGCGAGAGGTGGTCGACGAGGTGGGCGTACAGGTCGGCGCCGTCGCCGACCTCCACCGCGTCGGTGACCAGGCCCAGGCGGGAGGACAGCTTGCCCTCGCCGGCCCGGTCGTTGCGGGTGAAGATCATGCCCACCAGGCCGCGCGCGGACCGGTTGTGTTCGATCTGCAGAGCCAGCGTCGACTTCCCGCAGTCCATCGTTCCGCAGAAGAACACCAGTTCGGACATGGAGGGTCGGGTACCTTTCGGCGAGGATCAGGGACGGAGCGCGTCAGGAGCGTACTTCGAGCAGGGGGACCAGCTGCTCGGCAGGGGTCATGGAGCCGTGGTTGCCGACCATCGCCGACTCCCTGGGCTCCCGCTCGGAGGCGACGAGCAGGACGTCGTCCCGCGCCGCGGCGATCACGTCGCCGATCCGGTGGTACACGCGCTCGTCCACCTCCGGCCCGAACCAGCCCGCGGCGATCGCCTCGTCGCGGGACGCCACCCAGAACTGCTCGCCGAGCACCTCGCGCCAGCACGCCAGCACGTCACCGGCGGCGCCGGGCACCGCGTACACGTGGCGCGCGCGGCCCTCGCCGCCGAGGAGGGCGACGCCCGCCTTCAGTTCCCAGTCCTCGTCGAAGTCGATGCGGTGCGTCTCGTCGAAGGGGATGTCGACCATGCCGTGGTCGGCGGTGACGTACAGGGCGCTGCGGGGCGGCAGTTGCTCGGCGAGGCGCTGCACCAGGCGGTCGACGTACATGAGCTGGCCGCGCCAGGTGTCGGAGTCGATGCCGAAGCGGTGACCGGCGCCGTCGACCTCGGCGTAGTACGTGTAGACCAGCGAGCGGTCGCCGGCGGCCAGTTGCTCGGCGGCGGTGTCCATGCGGTCCTCGCCGGACAGCCGCCCCTGGAAGGTGCCGCCGCTGAGCGCGACCTTCGTCAGCGGGGTGTCGGCGAAGGTCGGGGAGGACACCTGGGCGGCGTGCACGCCCGCGCGGTGCGCCAGTTCGAAGACCGTCGGGTACGGCTGCCAGGCGCCCGGCGGGGTCCACGGCTGCCAGCGGAGCTGGTTCATCAGCTCGCCGGTGTCCGGGTCGCGCACGGTGTAGCCGGGCAGGCCGTGGGCGCCCGGGGGCAGGCCGGTGCCGACGGAGGCGAGGGAGGTCGCGGTGGTCGCCGGGTACCCGGCGGTGATCGGACGCCCGGTGCCGCCGCGCGACGCGGCCAGCAGGGACGTCATGAACGGCGCTTCTTCCGGGTGGGCCTTGAGCTGCTCCCAGCCGAGGCCGTCGATCAGGAAGACGCAGTTGCGGTCGGCGGGGGTCAGTTCGCCGATGCCCGCGGTCATGCCGGGGACGCCGAGTCCGGCGGCGAGGGTGGGCAGCAGGTCGGCCAGCGAGCCGGTGCCGTAGGCCGGGACGGGCGCGGAGCCGACGGGGAGCGGCTCCGGGTGGAAGTCCGGGACGCCGGGCGCCGGGCGCCCCCGGTCGTGGGCCGCGGGCGGGGGGTGAGCCATCAGCGCAGGTCCGCCGTCGCCTCGGACAGGGCCTGGGCGAAGGCGAGCGCCTGGCGCACCGTCTCCGGGCCGTCGCCGGCCTCGCTGACACGCAGGCTCAGGTCGTCGGCCGTCGAGCTGCCCGTGTAGCCGTGGTCGGCCTCGCAGTCGGGGTCGCCGCAGGCGGCCGGCTCCAGGTCGATGCGGGAGACGGCGCCCCAGCCGATGGTGAGCACGATCTCGCGTGGCAGGGCGCCCGGCGTGTACGACTCCGGGTTGGCGACCACGCGGCTGACCACGATCGACGAGATCCGGCCGAGCTTGACCGACTCGGTGGACGTGGTGGCGTACGGGGTCGGGGAGGTGCTGTCCGCGGCCTGCTCGTCGGTGTGGCTGACGATGAAGCGGTTGGCGGTGAGGACGAGCACGGTGACGTGCCGCCGCACCTCGTTCTGGTCGAACGTCGTCTCCTGGTGGACCAGGTACGACCGGACGGGCTCGCCGCCCACGGCGGCCTCCACCGCCTCGGCCACGAGAGCCGGGTAGTAACCGCTGCGCTCGATCGCCGCCCGCAGCCCCTGGGTCGTCGTACTGGTCTTGGCCATGTCGCCCATCCTACGGGTGGCCGCCGACTGCGAGGCACCGCTCGCCCCGGTCAGTACGCGGGGAGGGTCCGGGGCCCGTGGTCGTCGCGGGCGGGCGGCGGCGCGAGGCGCACGGAGGCGCTCAGGACGCTCACGCCGTGCGGGGCGACCACGACCGGCTCCAGGGTGACCGCGACCACCTCGGGATGGTCGTGGACCAGCCGCGACACCCGCAGCATCAGCTCCTCCAGCGCGGGGGTGTCGACGGGCGCCGACCCGCGCCAGCCGAACAGCAGCGGGGCGGTGCGGATCGACCGGACCAGCGAGGTGGCGTCCCGGTCGGTCACCGGGATCAGGCGGTGCGCCATGTCGCCCAGCAGCTGGGACGCGGCCCCGGCGAGCCCGAAGGACAGCACGGCGCCGGCCGCCGGGTCGATCACCGCGCGGACCACCGTGTCCACCCCGCGCGGGGCCATGCGCTGCACCACCGGGCGCAGCTCCCCCGGGCTGCCGAACAGCTCGGTCAGCTCGGCGTACGCCCGGCGCAACTGCTCCTCGTCGGCCAGGTCGAGGCGGACGCCGCCCAGGTCGGCGCGGTGCCTGAGGTGCGGGGCGGTCGCCTTGAGGGCGACCGGATAGCCGAGGGCGCGGGCGGCCTCGGCGGCGGCGTCCGGGGTGGGCGCGGGCAGGGCGCGGTGCACGTGGATGCCGTAGGCGGCGAGCAGTTCGCAGGTGGCCTCGGCGGTGAGGCTGAGGCCCTGCCCGCGGGCGAGCAGCCCCTCGATGAGGGCGGCGGCGCCCCGCTCGTCGATGTCCTCGTACGCGGGCACCTTGCCGGGGTCGGCGGCGTCGCGCCGCCACTGCCCGTACGCCACGGCCTGCGCGAGCGCCCGTACGGCACGCTCGGCGGCGGGATAGGCGGGGATGAGGTGGGCGTCTTCGGGGGGCGGCGCGGGGGCGGGCGCGCCCTGGTCGTCCGCCTCGGCGCCCTCTTCCGTCGCCGTCCCCGTCCGGGGCTCCGCGCGCTCCCCCGTGCGCGTGCCGCCGGCCGCCGGGTCCGGACCGGAGGCGGCGGACGGCTGGGGCGCCGTGCTCGTCGCGGCCGACAGGGCCTCCGCGAGGCCGCCCAGCTCGACGTGGACCACGAGGACCGGCTTGGTCGGCTGCTCGGCGGCGGCCGAGCGCAGCGCCTCGGCCAGGGCCGCGTCGCCGACCGAGCCCTCGCCCACCGACGGGATGGCGGTCACGACGACGGCGTCGGAGGAGTCGTCGGCCAGCGCGCGGGAGAGCGCCGCGTGGAAGTCCGCCGCGGAGGCGGCCGTGGTGAGGTCCTGCGGCGGGTGCGGACGCAGGCCCTCGGCGAGGCAGGCGTCGTAGGTGAGCAGGCCCAGGGACTCGGAGTTGCCGAGGATCGCCACCCGGGGGCCGGCCGGGAGGGGCTGGCGGGCGAGGAGCAGGCCGGCGTCGACCAGGTCGGTGATGGTGTCCACGCGGATCACCCCGGCCTGGCGCAGCAGGGCGGAGACGGTGGCGTGCGGCAGCCGGGTCGCGCGGACGGCGTGCCCGCGCGGTCCCGCCCCGTGGCGCGCGCCCTGCACCACGACCAGCGGTTTCGCCGCTGCGGTGCGGCGGGCGAGGCGGGTGAACTTGCGGGGGTTGCCGATCGACTCCAGGTACATCAGGGCGACGTCGGTGTCGGCGTCCTCGTACCAGTACTGCAGGACGTCGTTGCCGGAGACGTCCGCCCGGTTGCCGGAGGAGACGAACGTGGACAGGCCGGTGACGCCGGTGACGCCGCCGCCGCGCCGGTGCAGCCGGGACAGGAGCGCGACGCCGATGGCGCCGGACTGGGCGAACAGGCCGATGCGGCCCGCGCGGGGCATGTCGGGGGCGAGCGAGGCGTTCAGCCGCACCTCGGGCGAGGTGTTGATGACGCCGAAGGAGTTCGGTCCGATGATCCGCATGCCGTGGCTGCGGGCCTGCCGGACCAGGGCGCGCTGGCGCTCCCTGCCCTCGGGGCCGGACTCGGCGTAGCCGGCGGAGACCACGACGAGGCCCTGGACGTCGTGCTCGCCGCACTCGGCGACCACCTCGGGGACCCGCTCGGCGGGCACCGCGACGACCGCGAGGTCCACGGGCCCGTCGATGTCGCGCACCGAGCGGAAGGCGGGGACGCCGTCGAGTTCCTTCCGCCCCTCCGGCAGCGCCCCGTTCACGGCGTACAGGCGGCCGGTGAAGCCGCCGTCGCGGATGTTGTCGAGGATGCTGCGTCCGACGCCGCCGGGTGCGCGGCCGGTGCCGATGACGGCGACCGCGCCGGGGGCGAGCAGCCGCTGCACCGAACGTGCCTCCGCGCGCTGCTCGCGCGCGTACTGCACGGCCAGGGAGCGGTCGGTGGGTTCGAGGCCGAACTCCAGGCGCACCACGCCGTCCTCGAAGCTGCGCTTCTGGGTGTACCCGGCGTCGGTGAACACCTTGATCATCTTGGTGTTGGCGGGCAGCACCTCGGCGGCGAACCGGCGGATGCCGCGCTCGCGGGCGACGGCGGCGATGTGCTCCAGCAGGGCGGAGGCGACGCCCCGGCCCTGGTGGGCGTCCTGCACCAGGAAGGCGACCTCGGCCTCGTCGGCCGCGCCGGTCGCGGGCCGCCCGCCGGCGTCGATGCGGTCGTAGCGCACGGTGCCGATGAACTCGTCGCCGATGGCCGCCGCGAGCCCGACCCGGTCCACGAAGTCGTGGTGGGTGAAGCGGTGGACGTCCTTGGCGGACAGCCGCGGGTAGGGCGCGAAGAAGCGGTAGTACTTCGACTCGTCGGAGACCTGCTCGTAGAAGCTGACCAGGCGCTCGGCGTCGTCGGCGGTGATGGGGCGGATGCGTGCGGTGCCGCCGTCGCGCAGCACCACGTCGGCCTCCCAGTGGGCGGGGTACTCGTGGCGGTCCGACGAGGTCTGCATGGGCCCCAGAGTACGGCTCGCGTCCGACAGCGGTGCGAGGCAGTCTGTGGTGGACGGCTGCCGGGCCGAGGCCGCGGCCCGGCGGCCGCCGGAGCCGTCCCGGACGCCGCTCCGGGCTCGCGTCCACGGTATGGAAGACTGGTCTAGACAACCCTGAACAGCGAAGGGCAGCAACACATGGCTGAGCGCCGCGTCAACGTCGGCTGGGCCGAGGGTCTCCACGCCCGCCCCGCCTCCATCTTCGTCCGAGCCGCCACGGCCGCAGGCGTCCCGGTGACGATCGCCAAGGCCGGGGGCACCCCTGTCAACGCGGCCTCGATGCTGGCCGTCCTGGGCCTGGGCGCCCAGGGCGGTGAGGAGATCGTCCTCGCCTCCGACGCCGAGGGTGCGGACGCCGCCCTGGACCGTCTGGCGAAGCTGGTCGCCGAGGGCCTCGAGGAACTCCCCGAGACCGTCTGAATCCGCATTTCCGCACGCGACGGCCGTGCGACTCGGAAAGGCCCGTCCGGACCCCGGACGGGCCTTTCCTTTTCCTCTTTCCATTTCCGGGCAGCCGAAAAAAGCCCCCCTGCGCACCCTCTTTTTGTACGGGTCCCGTGTTAAGGGCGCAGGCTCGGCATGTGTACGGGATGTTGCGCGTTCCTCACACGGTCCGTGCGGACGGACCGCTCGGCGCCGGAACCGAACCGGAGCCGGTGGCCGGCGTTCGCCTGCTCGGTGTGCACCCCGGTGAGGGTCCGCGCCCGCTCGCCGTCGCCGCGGGCCACGGCGTCCACGATCGCGCCGTGCTCCGCCCAGCAGGCCACCGGGTCGGCCGGCCCGTCGACCGCGTACATCCAGGCGATCTTGTGCCTGAGCTGGGTCAGCATCGACGTCAGCGCCGGGCTGCCGGAGGCCTGGGCGAGCGTCTCGTGGAACCAGCCGCCCAGTGAGCGCAGATCGTCGCTGCTGCCCTGACGTGCGCGTTCCTGCCCCAGCCTGACCAGGCCCCGCAGCACCTTCAGATGCGCGTCGGTGCGCCGCTGGGCCGCCCGCAGGGCGCTGAGGGGCTCCAGGAGCCGGCGCATCTCCAGCAGGTCGGCGGCCTCCTGCTCGGTGGGCTCCGCCACGCACGCGCCCGCGTGCCGCCGGGTCACCACGAAGCCCTCGGCCTCCAGCGTGCGCAGGGCCTCGCGGACGGGGACGCGGGAGACCCCGTAGCGGCGGGCGAGCAGTTCCTCGGTGAGCCGGCTCCCGCGCCCGTGGACACCGGCGACGATGTCGTCCCGGATCGCCGTGCACACCGAGTGCGCGGGAATACGCATGACCGACCTCCGGATCAATTCCCGTGGAACGTCGACGATTGACGTCCGTTCGTGACTCTATTGCAATCGGCGGAGATTTCCGACGGCGGACCGGAATTCCTCCATGATTTTCGGACGGAGGGCGCCGGGACGGATGCGCCCCGGAACGGCGAAAGCCCCGGCTCGCGGAGAGCCGGGGCCCGAGGGCGTGACGGGCGCGCCTCAGATGTTCACGCCGTGCGACCGGAGGTAGGCGACCGGGTCGAGGTCGGAGCCGTACTCGGCGGACGTGCGGGCCTCGAAGTGGAGGTGGGCGCCGGTGACGTTGCCCGTGGCGCCGGAAAAACCGATCTGCTGGCCGGCGGCGACCTCCTGCCCCACCGACACGGCGATCGACGACAGGTGCGCGTACTGGGTGTACGTGCCGTCGTGCATCTTGATGACGACCTGATTGCCGTACGCGCCGCCCCAGCCGGCCTCGACGACGGTGCCGACGCCCACGGACTGGACGGGCGTGCCGCTCGCGGCGTGGAAGTCGATCCCGGTGTGGCTGCCGGACGACCAGATGGCGCCGCCGCTCCGGTAGGCGGTCGAGACGTACGAGCCGGGGATCGGGGAGACGAAGGTGTTGAGCCGCTTGCGCTCGGCCTCGCGGGCGGCGCGCTCCTTCGCGGCACGGGCCTTCTCCGCCTCCTCGGCGGCCCGCTCGCGCGCCGCCTCCTCGGCGGCCTTGCGCGCGGCCGCCTCGGCCGCCACGCGGGCGGCCTCGTGCTGGGCGGCGGCCTGGGCGTCGATGCGGTCGGCGATCACGTCGCCCAGGGTGACGACTGGGGTGAGGCCGGTCTGTGCCGCGGCCGGTTCGGCGGCGAGCGCGGGGGCCGCGAGGGAGCCGACGACGCCGGTGCCCGCGAGGGCCGCGACGCCCGCGGCGCGGGCGGAACCGCGCTGGACGCGGCTGGGACGACGGTGCTTCCCGGTGGCGCGGGTGAACGCCATGTACAGGCTGGTCCTTTCCTTCCCTCTCGCCTACCGGGTTAGCTGACGGGTTCGGAGCAGGAAGGTCTCCTACGGACCCCCTCGCGACACGCGCGGGCGTCCGATTCACCCCAGGGATCTCATGTGGGTCCCCGGCTCCCCTGGCTCGCGCCGTACGGGGACTCGGCGATGGCTGTCCGGTGCCGCGGGTGCGGCGCACTGCCCGACGAACAGCCCGCACGAAGCTAAACGGGACGTCGCGCGATCCCCAAACGATTCCCGCGTTTTGTAGCGCATACCACAGGGCAGACAGGCAACCTCCGCCCCAATTCGGGCATAAGGGAGCCCCGGTGGCGTCGCCGTCACCGGGGCCTTTCACGCGCGCGTGTGCGGCGGTTGCCCTACTCGGCCGTCACGACGGTGACTTCGCCGATCCCGAGCGCCTCCACGGGCGCCTTGATCTGCGCCGCGTCACCGACGAGCACGGTGACGAGACGGTCCACCGGGAAGGCGTTCACGACGGCTGCCGTGGCCTCCACGGTGCCGGTCGCGGCCAACTGCCGGTACAGATCGGCCTGGTAATGGTCCGGCAGGTGCTGCTCGACCTGGTCGGCCAGCGTGCTCGCGACGGCCGCGGCGGTCTCGTACTTGAGCGGCGCCACGCCCACCAGGTTCTGCACGGCGACGTCGCGCTCCTCGTCGGTGAGGCCCTCGGCGGCCAGCGTGCGCAGCACGGTCCACAGGTCGTCCAGCGCCGGACCGGTGTTGGGGGTGTCGACGGAGCCGCTGATGGCCAGCATCGACGCGCCCGTGCCGTCCGGGGCGGACCGCAGCACCTGGCCGAACGCCCGGACGCCGTAGGTGTATCCCTTCTCCTCGCGCAGGACGCGGTCCAGGCGCGAGGTGAGGGTGCCGCCGAGGCAGTACGTGCCGAGCACCTGCGCGGGCCACACCCGGTCGTGCCGGTCCGGGCCGACACGGCCGATCAGCAGCTGCGTCTGGACGGCGCCGGGCCGGTCCACGATGACCACGCGGCCGGTGTCGTCCGCGACCACCGGCGGCACCGGCCGCGGCTGGGCCTGCGAGCCCGTCCAGGCGCCCAGGGTGTCGGCGAGCAGCGCGTCCAGGTCGACGCCGGTGAGGTCGCCGACCACCACGGCGGTCGCCGTGGCCGGGCGGACGTGCTTCTCGTAGAAGCCGCGCACGGCCGCGGAGTCGATGCGCGCGACGGTCTCCTCGGTGCCCTGACGCGGGCGCGACATGCGCGAACTCGCCGGGAACAGCTCCTTGGAGAGCTCCTTCGCGGCGCGGCGGGACGGGCTCGCCAGCTCGTGCGGGATCTCGTCGAGGCGGTTGCGGACCAGTCGCTCGATCTCGCTGTCGGCGAAGGCGGGCGCGCGCAGGGCGTCGGCGACCAGACCGAGCCCCTTGGCCAGCCGCGAGGCCGGCACCTCGAGGCTGAGGCGGACGCCGGGGTGGTCGGCGTGCGCGTCCAGAGTGGCGCCGCAGCGCTCCAGCTCGGCGGCGAACTCCTCGGCGGTGTGCTTGTCGGTGCCCTCGGAGAAGGCGCGCGCCATGATCGTGGCGACGCCGTCGAGGTCCTCCGGCTCCGCGTCCAGGGGGGCGTCGAGGACCACCTCGACGGCGACGACCTGCTGGCCGGGGCGGTGGCAGCGCAGCACGGTCAGGCCGTTGTCGAGGCCACCGCGCTCGGGGGCCGGGAAGGCCCAGGGCTTGGCCTCGCCCGCCTGCGGCCGGGGGTGGAACTCCATCGTGGCGAGCTCGGTCACTTCGCCGTCTCCTCGTCGTCGTCGGCGCCGGCACCAACTGCGGCGGCTGCGGCTTCCTCGGTCTCGTCGGCGGCGTCCTCGGCCGCCGGGGCGACGGGCTCGTAGACGAGCACCGCGCGGTTGTCGGGCCGCAGACGGGCCTTGGCGACCTCCTGGACCTCCTCGGCGGTCACCTCCAGGACGCGGCTCACGGCGGTCAGGGCGAGCTGGGGATCGCCGAACAGCACGGCGTAGCGGCAGAGTTCGTCGGCGCGGCCGGCGACCGTGCCGAGCCTGTCGAGCCACTCGCGCTCCAGCTGGGCCTGGGCGCGCTCCATCTCCTCGGCGGTGGGGCCCTCCTCGGCGAAGCGGGCGAGCTCCTCGTCGATGGCGGCCTCGATGACGGGCACCTCGACGTCGCCGGACGTCTTGACGTCCAGCCAGCCCAGGGACGGCGCCCCGGCCAGCCGCAGCAGGCCGAACCCGGCGGTCACGGCCGTACGGTCGCGCCGCACCAGGCGGTTGTAGAGCCGCGAGGACTCGCCGCCGCCGAGGACGGTGAGCGCCAGGTCGGCCGCGTCGCACGCGCGCGTGCCGTCCTCCGGGAGCCGGTAGGCGGCCATCAGCGCCCGCGCGGGGACCTCCTCCTCGACGACCTCGCGCAGCTCCTCGCCGATGACGTCGGGCAGCGAGCCGTCGCGCGGGGCGGGCTTGCCGTCGTGCGACGGGATGGAGCCGAAGTACTTCTCGATCCAGGCGAGCGTCTGCTCCGGGTCGATGTCGCCGACCACGGAGAGCACGGCGTTGTTCGGCGCGTAGTAGGTGCGGAAGAACTGGCGGGCGTCCTCCAGGGTCGCCGCGTCCAGGTCCGCCATCGACCCGATCGGGGTGTGGTGGTAGGGGTGGCCCTCCGGGTAGGCGAGGGCGGTGAGCTTCTCGAAGGCGGTGCCGTAGGGGACGTTGTCGTACCGCTGACGGCGCTCGTTCTTCACCACGTCCCGCTGGTTCTCCATGGACTCCTCGTCCAGGGCGGTCAGCAGGGAGCCCATGCGGTCGGCCTCCAGCCAGAGGGCGAGCTCCAGCTGGTGGGCGGGCATGGTCTCGAAGTAGTTGGTGCGCTCGAAGCTCGTCGTGCCGTTGAGCGAGCCGCCGGCGCCCTGCACCAGTTCGAAGTGGCCGTTGCCCTTCACCTGGGCGGACCCCTGGAACATCAGGTGCTCGAAAAGGTGAGCCAGGCCGGTGCGGCCCTCGACCTCGTGGCGTGAGCCGACGTCGTACCAGAGGCACACCGCGGCGACCGGGGTCAGGTGGTCCTCGGAGAGCACCACGCGCAGGCCGTTGGCCAGGCGGTGTTCGGTCGCTGTCAGGCCCCCGGAGCCTGCCTGGGCTGTGGCCGTGTGACCCATGGGCATGTACGTCCCTTCGATCGCGGAGGCGGTCGTCGTCGACACCGCCGTTTCTGCCGGTCCTGCCACTGTATGCAAGCGTGTGAGGGGTCGGCGGAGTTCCCGGGCCGGGCGGCTACGCCGAGAGCGAGAACCTGGTGGGGCGGGTGGTGCGGGAGCGGGTGGAGCCTACGGCGCGTGACGCGGGGTGCGCGCGGGGTCGCCCTCTCGGGCGCGCTGCCGTGCGCGGTTGCGCGCTGCGGGGACGCGGTGGACGGAGGGCGCACGCCGGGTGCGTGTCGGGGGCCCCGTACCGGCCGTGGGGGGCCGCGCGGAGTCCCGGGCGGAGCCCCTCCCGTCGCCCGGGAGGGGCTCCCCGGCCGTACAGGACGCCCGGGCGGGACCGCCCCCGTCCGGGCGCCGGGAGGCACGCCCCGAACCGCCGAGGCCCGCGGTCGCAGGCGCCGGCCGACCGCCCGCGACGACGCGGACGGCGGGCCGCGGGGCCACCCCCCGGAGCGCGCGGCGGCGGCGGCGCGTAGCCTGCTCGCGCCGCCGTACCGCGCCGAACCGGGCGGCAGGACCCTGGTCCTGGTCCCTCTCTGTCAGTGCGAAGGTCCACAATGGTCCGCGTCAGATCCCGTCCCACGCTTCAGCAAGGAGCCGGCAGCGATGGCCCGCCGCAGCACGAAGACCCCGCCGCCCGACGACCCGTACGAGGAGAAGATCCTCGACATCGACGTCGTCGACGAGATGCAGGGCTCCTTCCTCGAGTACGCGTACTCGGTCATCTACTCCCGCGCCCTGCCCGACGCGCGTGACGGTCTCAAGCCGGTGCACCGCCGCATCGTCTACCAGATGAACGAGATGGGGCTGCGCCCCGAGCGCGGTTACGTGAAGTGCGCGCGCGTGGTCGGCGAGGTGATGGGCAAGCTGCACCCGCACGGAGACGCGTCGATCTACGACGCCCTGGTCCGCATGGCACAGCCGTTCTCCATGCGCCTGCCCCTGGTGGACGGCCACGGCAACTTCGGCTCGCTGGGCAACGACGACCCGCCCGCCGCGATGCGGTACACCGAGTGCCGGATGGCGGAGGCCACCGGTCTGATGACCGAGTCCATCGACGAGGACACGGTCGACTTCGCGCCCAACTACGACGGCCAGGAGCAGGAACCGGTCGCCCTGCCCGCCGCGTTCCCGAACCTCCTGGTGAACGGCGCCTCGGGCATCGCCGTCGGCATGGCCACCAACATGCCGCCGCACAACCTGCGCGAGGTGATCGCCGCCGCCCGGCACCTGATCCGCTACCCGAACGCCGACCTCGACGCCCTGATGAAGCACGTCCCGGGCCCCGATCTGCCCACGGGCGGCCGGATCGTCGGCCTCTCCGGCGTCCGGGACGCGTACGAGACCGGGCGCGGCACGTTCAAGATCCGCGCGACGGTGACCGTGGAGGACGTGACGGCACGCCGCAAGGGCCTGGTCGTCACCGAGCTGCCGTTCACGGTCGGCCCGGAGAAGGTGATCGCCAAGATCAAGGACCTGGTGGGCTCGAAGAAGCTCCAGGGCATCGCCGACGTCAAGGACCTCACCGACCGCGAGCACGGCCTGCGCCTGGTCATCGAGATCAAGAACGGCTTCGTGCCGGAGGCGGTGCTGGAGCAGCTCTACAAGCTGACGCCGATGGAGGAGTCCTTCGGCATCAACAACGTGGCGCTGGTGGACGGCCAGCCCCTCACCCTCGGCCTCAAGGAGCTGCTCGAGGTCTACCTCGACCACCGCTTCAACGTGGTGCGCCGCCGCTCGGAGTTCCGCCGCGGCAAGAAGCGCGACCGGCTGCACCTGGTCGAGGGCCTGCTCACGGCCCTGGTCGACATCGACGAGGTCATCCGCCTCATCCGCTCCAGCGAGAACTCCGCGCAGGCCAAGGAGCGGCTGATCGAGCGCTTCTCGCTGAGCGACGTGCAGACCCAGTACATCCTGGACACCCCGCTGCGCCGTCTCACCAAGTACGACCGGATCGAGCTGGAGGCCGAGAAGGACCGGCTGAACGCGGAGATCGAGGAGCTGACCCGGATCCTGGACTCGGACGCGGAGCTGCGCAAGCTGGTCTCGGCGGAACTGGCCGCGGTGGCGAAGAAGTTCGGCAACGACCGGCGCACGCTGCTGCTGGAGTCGGCCGGCGCCCCGGCCGCGGTGCCGCTGCAGGTGGCGGACACCCCGTGCCGGGTGCTGCTGTCGTCCACGGGGCTGCTGGCGCGCACCGCCGACGACCGGCCGTTCGGCGACACCTCCGGGGCCAAGCGGGTCAAGCACGACCTGATCGTCTCGGCGGTCCCGGCGACCGCGCGCGGCGAGATCGGCGTGGTCACGTCGGCCGGCCGGCTGCTCCGGGTGAACGTGATCGACCTGCCCCAGCTGCCCGAGGCGATGCCGTCGCCGAACCTGTCGGGCGGTGCGCCGCTGGCGGAGTTCGTGTCCCTGGAGGACGACGAGCAGGTGGTGTGCCTGACGACGCTCGACGAGTCCTCGCCGGGCCTGGCGCTCGGCACCCAGCAGGGCGTGGTCAAGCGCGTGGTGCCCGACTACCCCTCCAACAAGGAGGAGCTCGAGGTCATCACCCTCAAGGAGGGCGACCGGATCGTCGGCGCGGCCGAGCTGCGCACGGGCGAGGAGGACCTGGTCTTCATCACCGACGACGCACAGCTGCTGCGCTACCCGGCGGCCCAGGTGCGCCCGCAGGGACGCCCGGCGGGCGGCATGACGGGCATCAAGCTCGGCGAGGGCGCGAAGGTCATCAGCTTCACGGCGGTCGACCCGGCGGCGGACGCGGTGGTGTTCACGGTCGCGGGCTCGCGCGGCACGCTGGACGACTCGGTCCAGACGACGGCCAAGCTGACCCCGTTCGACCAGTACCCGCGCAAGGGCCGGGCCACCGGCGGCGTGCGCTGCCAGCGGTTCCTGAAGGGCGAGGACTGCCTGTCCCTGGCCTGGGCGGGCCCGGCCCCGGCACGCGCGGCGCAGAAGAACGGCGCGGCGGTGAGCCTCCCGCAGATCGACCCGCGCCGGGACGGCTCGGGCGTGTCCCTGGCCAAGACGGTGGCCGTGGTGGCGGGCCCGGTCTAGGCCGCCGGGTCCTCGCCCTCCTGGACGTAGCGCAGGACGCCCCACATGCCGGCCTCGTCGTCGGTGTGCGGGGCGCCGTCGCTCACACACCCCTCCAGCTCGGCACGGAGGGCGCCGGTGTCGAGGCCGGTCCCGATCAGCACGAGCTGCGTCGCCCGCTCGGCGCCGTCGGCCGGCCACGGCTCGGGGTAGAAGCGCAGGAACCGGCCGACGGCGTGCACGGCGTACCGGTTGCGCGGGTCGTACGGGCCGAAGTCGACGTACCCCTTGATGCGGTACAGTCCGGCCGGCCTGCTGTCGAGGAACGCGATGAGCCGCCGCGGGTCGAGCGGGGTCTCGGACACGAACGACAGGCTGTCGTACCCGGCATGCAGATGCGTGCCGTGCTCGTCCTCGTGCCCGGGGTCGTCGCGGTGGAGGTCGTCGAAGGACAGCTGCCCGACGCGTTCCCGGCCGGGCCGGCAGTCGAAGAGGAACTCGGGGTCGACCCGGCCGTGCGTGGCGGGCACCACGGCCGCCCGGTCGACGAGGGACCTGACCGTCTTCAGCACGGGCTCCGGGTCGTCCACCCGGTCGGTCTTGTTCACGACCACGAGGTCGGCGAGCGCCAGGTGCCGGTCGATGCCGGGGTGCGCGGCCCGGGTCTCGTCGAACTCGGCGGCGTCGACGACCTCGACGAGTCCGCCGTAGACGATGTCCGGCAGTTCGCTGGCGAGCACCATGCGGACGAGTTCCCGGGGTTCGGCCAGGCCGCTCGCCTCGATGACGATGACGTCGATCCCGGCGGAGGGGCGGGCGAGCCGCTCCAGGTACTCGTCGAGTTCACTGGCGTCGACGGCACAGCAGAGGCACCCGTTGCCGAGGGACACGGTGGAGTCGCCGAGGGCGCCCGCGACGGCCATCGCGTCGATCTCGACGGCACCGAAGTCGTTCACGACCGCGCCGATGCGGCTGCCGCCGCTGCGGTGGAGGAGGTGGTTGAGCAGGGTGGTCTTGCCCGAGCCGAGGAATCCGGCCAGCACGACCACCGGAATCTGCCGTCCGCTGCTCCGCTCCGACACACGACCCCTCTCACACCTGTGCGCACACCGGCTCGCTGGCGGCGTGCGCACGAACGAACGACTGACGGTCCAGGATACGAGTACCCGCGACCGCCCCGGAGCGAACGATCGTCAGGGGCGTGCGCGGGGCGGACGCCGGGCAAGGCGCCGGGGTGTGCGACCCCCGCTTCCCTCCGTGCGCCTCCTCTCCGCCTTCCCGCCGAGCAGAGCCGGCTCGGCGCCCCGGAAGGCCACAAGTGCCCGGGACGCGACGTGCCGACGGCCGGTGGGCCGACAAGGCGCCGACGTCGAAGTCAGGTTAGGCTCACCTGTGTGAGTAGCACGTGCTCTACCGTCTCCCGCGAGCTCGACGAGCCCGTCGCGGGAACCGCGGCGACCGCGAGGACCTGGCTGCTGCTGGAGCAGCCCGGCCCGTGGGGCGCCAAGGCGCTCACGTCGAGCCACCTCGACCCCGCGCTGGGCCGTGCCCTGGAGGCCGCCGCGAAGGACACGGGCGTACGCATCGCCCTCATCAGGCGTCCCGGTCGCCACGCGGACAGCCGCATGCCCGCCACGCGCCGCGTCTACCTGGCCCACACCGTGCCGGGCGACGTCTGGCTGCACACCGCCACCACCGCCGACCCCGCCCGCCTCCTCGACCTCGACTTCCCGGCCCTCGGCCGCGGCGACGCCGCCGGTTTCGGCACGATGCTGGGCGGCGTCCCGCACGACGGCGACCCCCTCGCCCTCGTCTGCACCAACGGCAAGCGTGACCGCTGCTGCGCCCTGCTCGGCAGGCCCCTCGCGGCCGAACTGGCCTCCTCCGGGGTCGAGGGCGTCTGGGAGGTCACCCACCTGGGCGGTCACCGCTTCTCCCCCACCGTGCTCGTGCTGCCGTACGGCTACGCCTACGGACGGGCGGAGGCGCACGCCGTCAAGGAGGTGCTGCACGGCGCGCGGGAGGGCCGGATCGTGACCGAGGGGTGCCGGGGCGGCTCCGCGTGGGAGCGGCCCGGTCAGGCGGCCGAGCTGGCCGTACGGCGTGCCGTGCGGGAGGACGCCGCACAGGTGCTGAGCGTCGTCCGCACGGAGGGCACGGCGCCGCGCTGGGAGGTGACCGTCGCCCACGCGGACGGGCGGCGCTGGCGGGTGGAGGTCGTCCAGGGGGCCTCCCTGCCGCCCCGCCCGGAGAGCTGCGGCTCGGTGCTCGGCTCACCCGCGCGGATGGACGTCGTCGACGTCCGTGCGCTCACCCCCGCGGCCATGGCCGGCTGACTGCCGGGGAAGCCCGTCACACCCCTACGGCACCCCCGCCTCCCCCGCGTACCGTCGGGGCATGCCCCCCACAGCTTCCGCTCGCCGTCTGCGCCTCGGCCTGCCGCGGCGGGTGTTCTCCCAGGTCCTGTTGATGCAGGTGGCGATCGCCGCCGGCGTCGCGGTGCTGGCGACCGGCCTGTTCCTCGCGCCGCTCGGTGAGCAGCTGGACGACCAGGCGATGCGCCGCGCTCTCGCGATCGCGCAGACCACGGCGCAGCAGCCGCAGACGGCCGAGGACCTGCGCGCCACGGAGCCCACGCCCGACGGGCCGGTGCAGCGGGGGGCGGAGCGGATCCGGCGGGCCACCGGTGCGGAGTACGTGGTGGTGCTGGACCGGCGGGGCGTGCGCTGGTCGCACACCGATCCGGAGCGGATCGGCGGAGTGGTGTCGACCGACCCCGGTGCGGCGCTGGCCGGCCGCGAGGTCATGGAGATCGACGAGGGCACCCTGGGGCGTACCGCGCGGGGCAAGGTCCCGTTGCGGGACGCGGACGGGCAGGTCGTCGGCGCGGTCTCGGTCGGCATCGCCTACGACAGCGTCCGCGCGCGGCTGGTCCACGCCGTTCCGGGGCTCCTCGCGTACGCGGGCGGCGCCCTCGCGGTGGGCGCGCTGGCGGCCTGGCTGATCTCCCGGCGGGTGCAGCGGCAGACGCGTGACCTGGCCTTCTCCGACATCGCCGCGCTGCTCGCGGAGCGCGAGGCGATGCTGCACGGCATCCGGGAGGGCGTCGTGGCCCTGGACCGCGACGGGCGCATCCGGCTGCTGAACGACGAGGCGCAGCGGCTGCTGGGCATCGGCGAGGAGGCCGTCGGCCGCTCGCCCGACGCGTCGCTGGGCCCGGGCCGGACCGCCGACGTGCTGGCGGGGCGGGTGAGCGGCGCCGATCTGCTCACCGTCCGCGGGCAGCGGGTGCTGGTCGCGAACCGTATGCCGACCGACGACGGCGGCGCCGTGGCCACCCTGCGCGACCGGACCGAGCTGGACCGACTGGGCCGGGAGCTCGACTCCACGCGCGGGCTGATCGACGCGCTGCGCGCCCAGGACCACGAGCACGCGAACCGCATGCACACCCTGCTGGGCCTGCTGGAGCTGGAGATGTACGAGGACGCGGTGGAGTTCGTCGGCGACGTGGTGGGCGACCACCGGGCCACGTCGGAGCAGGTCACGGAGAGGATCCGGGACCCGTTGCTGGCGGCGCTGCTGGTGGGCAAGGCGACGGTGGCGGCCGAGCGCGGGGCGGCGCTGCGGCTGTCGGACCGGTCCCGGCTGCCGGACCGGCTGGTCGACCCGCGCGGGCTGGTGACCGTCGTGGGGAACCTGGTGGACAACGCCCTGGACGCCGTCGCGGGCACGTCCGACGCGCGCGTGGAGGTCGAGTTGCGCGCCGAGGGCCGTACGGCGGTGCTCGTGGTGCGGGACACCGGCCCCGGCGTGCCGCCCGGACAGCGGGAGCTGGTCTTCGCCGAGGGCTGGTCCACCAAGGAGCCACCCGGCCATCGCGAGCGCGGCATCGGGCTGTCGCTGGTACGCCGGCTCGCGCACCGGCAGGGAGGCGACGCGCGCGTGGGCGAGGCGCCGGGCGGGGGCGCCGAGTTCACCGTCGTCCTGCCGGAGGCGCTGGCCGAGCCGGAGCCGCCGGCCGCCCCCGCGGGTGCCCCGGCGCTGCCCACGGGGCCCGAGGGAGCGCGGTGATCGTGGTGCTGGTCGTGGACGACGACGTCCGCGTGGGGCGGGTCGACGCGGTCTGCGCCGACAGGGTGCCCGGCTTCCGTGCCGTGTCTCCGGCGCACAGCGCTGCCGAGGCGCTGGGGCGCGTGCAGACACTTCCCGGGTGGATCTCGTCCTCATGGACCGCCATCTGCCCGACGGGACGGGGCTGGACCTCCTCCGGGAGATGCGGCGGCGCTGCCACCGAGCGGACGTGACCATGGTGACGGCGGCCCGGGACGTGGCGACGGCCCAGGCGGCGATGCGGCTCGACGCGCTGCGGTTCCGGGTCAGGCCGTTCGCCTTCGCCGGGCCGCGCGACTGCGCCGCACCCTGGACGGCGACGGCGACGGCGAGGCCGAGCAGGCGGGGGTGGACCGCGACTTCGGCGCGCTGTCGGAGTCGGCCGGTCCACAGCTCCAAGGGGCACTCCCCCACCACGGCGGACCTCGTACGGCGGGCGCCGACGACTGCCGAGGGACCGCTGTCGGCGCAGGAGGTCGCCGGGCGGACGGGAGGGTGAGCCGGCAGACCGCACAGCCCTGTCTGAGGCTCCTGGAGCACAGGGACGGGCCACGCCGGCCCTGCGGCACGGGGGCGCGGGCCGTCCGGAACACCGTCACGTGTGGGCGGCCCGCGCCTGAGGCACGGCCGGCGGGGGAGAGAACCGTGCCTCCCCTCCCCGTACGGATGCCGGCACCGTACGTCTCCGGGCGGCCGGGCGTCCGTCAGGCCGCGCCCGCGCCTGTCAGCGAGCGCACCTCGGCCTCGGCGCGGCGGGCCTCGTCAGGGGTTTCGGCGGAGGTGACCGTGCCGAGCCAGCCGGCGAGGAAGCCCAGCGGGATGGAGACCAGTCCCGGGTTCTGCAGCGGGAAGAGCTGGAAGTCGGCGCCGGGGAAGAGGGAGTCGGGGCTGCCGGACACCACCGGGGACAGCAGCACCAGCACCACCGCCGGGATCAGGCCGCCGTAGACGGACCACACGGCGCCGCGGGTGGTGAAGCCGCGCCAGAACAGCGAGTAGAGCAGCACGGGCAGGTTCGCGGACGCGGCGACGGCGAAGGCGAGGCCCACCAGGAACGCGACGTTGAGGTCGCGGGCCAGCAGGCCCAGGGCGATCGCGACGACGCCGATGCCGACCGCGGCGACGCGCGCGACGGCGACCTCGCTGCGCTGCCTGCCGCCCGGGCGGCGCAGGGAGGCGTACAGGTCGTGGGCGACGGAGGCCGAGGAGGCGAGTGTGATCCCGGCGACCACGGCGAGGATCGTGGCGAAGGCGACCGCGGCGACGACCGCGAAGAGGACCGTGCCGCCCGTGGTGCCGGCGCCGCCGCCGAGGTCGAGCGCGAGCAGCGGGACCGCCGTGTTGCCCGACGCGTGCGAGGCGCGCACCGCGTCCGGTCCGATGAGCGCGGCGGCGCCGAAGCCGAGCACGATGATCATCAGGTAGAAGCCGCCGATGAGTCCGATCGCCCAGACCACGGACCGCCGGGCGGCCCGTGCGGTGGGGACGGTGTAGAAGCGGGACAGGATGTGCGGCAGGCCCGCCGTGCCCAGCACCAGGGCGAGTCCGAGGCTGATGAAGTCGAAGCGGGCGGTCCAGTCGCCGCCGTAGGCGAGGCCGGGGGCGAGGAACGCGTCGCCGTGGCCGCTGCGTTCGGCGGCGGTGTGCAGCAGGCGGCCGACGTCCCCGTGGAAGCGCAGCAGGACGAGGACGGTCAGGGTGACGGTGCCGCCGAGCAGCAGGACCGCCTTCACGATCTGGATCCACGTGGTGGCGCGCATGCCGCCGAGCGACACGTAGATCACCATGAGCGCGCCGACGCCGACCACCGTCCACGCCCGCACGGCCTCGCCGGTGCCGCCGAGCAGCAGCGCGACGAGGCTGCCCGCGCCGACCATCTGCGCCACCAGGTACAGCACGGAGACGGCGACGGACGAGGCGCCGGCCGCGATGCGCACCGGCCGCTCCCGCATACGGGCGGCGACCACGTCGGCGAGCGTGAACCGCCCGCAGTTGCGCACCAGTTCGGCGACCAGGAACAGCACGACCAGCCAGGCCACGAGGAAGCCCACCGAGTAGAGCATCCCGTCGTAGCCGACGAGGGCGATGAGCCCGGAGACGCCGAGGAAGGAGGCGGCCGACAAGTAGTCGCCCGCGATGGCAAAACCATTTTCCATCGGTGAGAAGAGGCGGTTGCCCGCGTAGAACTCCTCGGCGGAGCCCTGGCGGCGGCGGCTCACCCAGGTGGTGATGATCAGCGTGACGGCGACGAACGCGCTGAACAGCAGCAGGGCGGTGGTCCGGTGGTCGGTCGTCATGACGCCCCGCCTCTGCCCCGCGCCATCTCCTGGGTGTCCCAGCGCAGTTCCAGCGCCGCGCGGTCGCGCCGCAGCCGCGCGTGGCGGACGTAGGCCCAGGTGAGCAGGAAGGTGGTGAGGAACTGACCGAGCCCCGTGAGCATCCCGACGTTCACCGCGCCCGCGACGGGGCGTGCCATCAGCCCGGGGACGGTGGTGGCGGTGACGACGTACGCGACGTACCAGACGAGGAAGGCGGCGGCCCCGGGGATCACGAAGCGCCGGTGGCGACGGCGCACCTCCTGGAAGGCCGCGCTGCGCTGCACCTCGAGGTAGATGTCGGCCGCCGCGGGTACGGCGTCCGGCTCGGGCCGGGCCGGCGGGAGTGCCGTCGCCGCGGCCGCTTCGCCCCAGCCCGAGGCCAGGGCGTCGTACCAGGGATCGTCGTAGGTCACGTCCCCCGCATTGCTTCGCTGCATGCCCCAGGATGGACAGACCGGGAAGTTCCCCGGCTCTTCTTCCTGTCCCGCTTCACCCCATCAGGTGACTGGAGCGTGCAGGCACCCGTGAGGACGGCTGGAGGGGCGCCGTCCCGCCGGCGGTTCCCGGCGGTCGGCGCCCTCCGCGCACGTACTCCTAGGCGTCGATGCGGGAGCGGTCCAGCGTGGCCGCGGAGCTGGAGATGAACTCCTTGCGCGGGGCGACGTCGTTGCCCATGAGGAGGTCGAAGACCTGCTCGGCGGCCTCGAGGTCGGTGAGGTTGATCCGGCGCAGGGTGCGGTGGCGCGGGTCCATCGTGGTCTCGGCCAGCTGGTCGGCGTCCATCTCGCCGAGGCCCTTGTAGCGCTGGATCGAGTCCTTGTACCGGATGCCCTTGCTCTGCAGCTCCATGAGCTTGTCCCGCAGCTCCCGGTCCGAGTACGTGTACACGTACTTGTCCTGGCCCTTCCTGGGCTGGACGATCTCGATCCGGTGCAGCGGCGGCACCGCTGCGAAGACCCGGCCGGCCTCGACCATGGGCCGCATGTAGCGGTGGAACAGGGTCAGGAGCAGCGTGCGGATGTGGGAGCCGTCCACATCGGCGTCGGTCATCATGATGATCTTGCCGTAGCGCGCCGCGTCGATGTCGAAGGTCCGGCCGGACCCGGCTCCTATGACCTGGATGATCGCGCCGCACTCGGCGTTCTTGAGCATGTCCGTGACGGACGACTTCTGCACGTTGAGGATCTTGCCGCGGATCGGCAGCAGCGCCTGGAACTCGGAGTTCCGGGCGAGCTTCGCCGTGCCGAGCGCCGAGTCGCCCTCGACGATGAACAGCTCGCTGCGGTCGACGTCGTCGCTGCGGCAGTCGGCGAGCTTGGCGGGCAGCGAGGAGGACTCCAGGGCCGTCTTGCGGCGCTGCGCGTCCTTGTGCTGGCGGGCGGCGATACGGGTCCGGGCCGCGGCCACCGCCTTCTCCATCACCACGCGTGCCTGCTGGGCGGCGTCCCGCTTGGTGGAGGTCAGGAACGCCTTGAGCTCCTTGGCCACCACGTTGTTCACGATGCGGCGGGCCGCGGAGGTGCCGAGCACCTCCTTGGTCTGCCCTTCGAACTGGGGCTCGGCAAGGCGGACCGTGACCACCGCGGTCAGGCCCTCGAGGGCGTCGTCCTTGACGATGTCGTCCTCGGCGACGCGCAGCATCTTCTTGGCCCGCAGGACCTCGTTCATCGTCTTGGCGACGGCCTGCTCGAAGCCCGCGACGTGGGTGCCGCCCTTGGGGGTGGCGATGATGTTGACGAACGACCGCACCGTCGTGTCGTAGCCGGTCCCCCAGCGCAGCGCGATGTCCACGCCGAGCTCGCGGGTGACCTCGGTGGGCGTCATCTGACCGTGGTCGTCCAGGACGGGGACGGTCTCCTTGAAGGTGCCCTGGCCACTGAAGCGGAGGGTGTCGCACACGGGCCTGTCGGAGGCCAGGAACTCGCAGAACTCGCTGATCCCGCCGTCGAAGCGGAAGGACTCCTCGCCCTTGCTGCCGCCCTCGCCGAGCCCGTACTCGTCGCGGACGACGATGGTCAGGCCGGGCACCAGGAACGCGGTCTGCCGGGCGCGCTGGTGCAGGGTGTCCAGGGCGAGCTTGGCGTCCTTGAGGAAGATCTGGCGGTCGGCCCAGTAGCGCACCCGGGTGCCGCTGCGGGTCTTGGGGATCTTCTTGGTCTTGCGCAGCCCGCTCTTGGGCTCGAACTTCGCGTCCGGGCCCAGGGCGGAGAAGACGCCGGGGACGCCGCGCCGGAAGCTGATCGCGTGGGTGTGGCCCCCGCGGTCCACCTCCACGTCGAGCCGCGCGGAGAGCGCGTTGACCACGGAGGCGCCGACGCCGTGCAGACCGCCGGAGGCCGCGTAGGAGCCGCCGCCGAACTTTCCGCCGGCGTGCAGCTTGGTCATGACGACCTCGACACCGGAGAGGCCGGTCTTGGGCTCGACGTCGACCGGGATGCCGCGGCCGTTGTCCTTGACCTCCACCGAGCCGTCGTCGTGGAGCACGACCTCGATGTGGTCGCAGTAGCCGCCGAGGGCCTCGTCCACGGCGTTGTCGATGATCTCCCAGAGGCAGTGCATCAGGCCACGGCTGTCCGTGGACCCGATGTACATGCCGGGGCGCTTGCGCACGGCCTCGAGCCCCTCGAGGACGAGCAGGTGCCGCGCGGTGTAGTTGGAACCGTCCCGGTCTGCTCCTGCCAGCAGCGCTGTGGACGACGGCACGGACGTCTCGGCGGTCACGCGGTTCGCTCCTCGCTGAATTTCAGATGGGGCCCTCGTGGGTAAGGGCGCGGCTTGGGTCACCGGTGAGAGGGTACCGAGGCCTGGTAGAGCCGTTGTCACGCCACCCTCGTCTCGGTCCCACCCTAGTCGAGAGTCGCATAAGCGTTCGATCCCTCGATGGAGTGAAGCACACATCACGTTCCCATCGAGGCATGAACCATTTAGGCTCCGGGCACGTCCTCATGAACAACCGGCAACCCAGCCGGGAGGGCCGACCACCGATACAACGCGAATCCGTACGACACAGAGACACGCACTACGGCACATTCGCCGCCAACCGGCAACAGCCGGCCGCCTCGAAGATTTTTTTGAGGAAAAGCCTCGAGCGGGAACGTTTTGGGGCTGGTTGGATGTTGACCCTGGTACGACAGCTCGTCGAGCTAGAGAAGAGGCGACGTGACTACTGTTCTGACCCCCGCGAGCCCGCTGACGGCCGCCGATCGCTGCGACCGCTGCGGCGCCCAGGCTTACCTGCGCGTCGTCCTGCTGAGCGGTGGAGAACTGCTCTTCTGCGCCCACCACGGTCGCAAGTTCGAGCCGGAACTCAAGAAGATCGCCGCTGAGATACAGGACGAGACGGAGCGGTTGACCGCTCCGAAGGCCACTCCTGACGAGGAGCGCTGACACTTCGCGTCCGACGACGAGCAGCCAGCCCGGCACAGGCCGGCGAACGGGCGGCGTCCTCCCTCGCGGAGGACGCCGCCCGTCTGCGTGTACGCGGGCACGCGGCCGCTGGGCGGGCGCGGCACGGGTGCCCGACGCGGGCGCGTGTGCGGCGGCTCGGGTGGGCGGACGCACCCGTGATGCGGTGGGGCGCGTTCTGGAGCCCCCAGGTGACCTGACCGGCAGGGCGCCCCGCAGCTGGGCGCCGAAGTGGCCGTGCCCAGGGCCCGACCGGCAGGTCGCGCCACAGCAAGGCGCCGAGACGTGCTGCGCCCCCCCTCGGGGCCTGACCGGCAGCTCGCGCCGCGGAAGACGCCGGGAACTGCTGCGCCTCCCTCGGGCGCGTGTCCCTCGGGCTCCGACTCCAGGCGCCCGGTGCGTCGGACCCGTACCGGCGCGATGAAGCTCAAGGCTCCGTGATCGCTGCTCACGCTCCCCGCACCGGTTCCACTGGGGGGTCTTGGCGGGCCCGGCCCTTTCAAGCCGCCACAGCGTCCCCACCACCCTGTTCTGTTCGGCCCTGTGGGGCCTCAGCCGTGCGAGGCCGCAGGCCACCCCAGTGTGCGGAGGACGTCCGAGATGCGGGTGTACACCCCTGGGCTGCCCGCCCAGCCGCAGCCCGCACCCCAGGAGACCAGGCCTATGAGCCGTCCCTGGGCGACCAGCGGCCCCCCGCTGTCGCCCTGACAGGCGTCCCGGCCCCCGGCGATCTCACCCGCGCACAGCATCGTCTCGGCGCGGTAGGCGCCGTGGGAGCCCCCCGGGTAGGCCTTCTCGCACAGCGCGTCGGGCTGCACCCGTACCCGCGCCGCGTGGAGGCTGCCGGCGTAGCCGCCGGAGCCCGTGGTGTCCCCCCAGCCGTAGACCGTGGCGGCCGTGCCCGCGCGGTAGGCCGGGTCGCCCGCCCCGGCCATGCCTATGACCGAGGTCGCGGGGAGCGGCTCGGCCAGGCTGAGCACGGCGAAGTCGCCGGAGTTGGTGACGCCGTCGTAGCGCGGGTTCACCCAGACCTTCCGTACGGCGACCTCCTGACCGCTCTCCGAGAGCAGCTCGGTGCGCCCCGCTATCACCCTGAGGTCGGGCACCCGCTCCGGTGCGGCGCCGAGCACCTCCGGGTCCATGCAGTGGGCGGCGGTGAGCACGGTGGTCCGCCCGACCGCCACACCCCCGCAGAACTGCCCCGCCCGCGTACCGCCGAACCGGTCACGGCTGGAGAGGGCCACGGTGTACGGGCTCTGTGACACATCGACGGGGAAGCCACCGACGACGACGCTGTCGGCGGCCACCGGAGCGGCCGAGGCCAGCGGTATGACGGTCCCGGCAGCCACGAGGGCCAGTGGCCGGGCCAGGGCCCTGGCGAGTCGACGCCGCATGCACACTCCTCACACTGGGGTGTTCCTTGGCAACCCACAGTGAGGGAAGCGCTCCGCGTCCGCACCCGCGCGGCAGGCGCGGCAACGTGAAAGCCCGGCCCCCTGGAGCGGGGGCCGGGCTTTCACGGACGGCGGCGCACGACGGGTCGCCGTGCCGGGGCGACCGGTCTAGTCGAGGTAGTCGCGCAGCACCTGCGAACGCGACGGGTGGCGCAGCTTCGACATGGTCTTGGACTCGATCTGGCGGATGCGCTCACGCGTGACGCCGTACACCTTGCCGATCTCGTCGAGGGTCTTCGGCTGACCGTCGGTGAGACCGAACCGCATCGAGACGACGCCCGCCTCGCGCTCCGACAAGGTGTCGAGCACGGAGTGCAGCTGCTCCTGCAGCAGCGTGAAGCTGACGGCGTCGGCCGGGACGACGGCCTCGGAGTCCTCGATGAGGTCACCGAACTCGCTGTCGCCGTCCTCGCCCAGCGGGGTGTGCAGGGAGATGGGCTCGCGGCCGTACTTCTGGACCTCGATGACCTTCTCCGGGGTCATGTCGAGCTCCTTGGCCAGCTCCTCCGGGGTGGGCTCGCGGCCCAGGTCCTGGAGCATCTGGCGCTGCACGCGCGCGAGCTTGTTGATGACCTCGACCATGTGCACCGGGATGCGGATGGTGCGGGCCTGGTCGGCCATGGCGCGGGTGATCGCCTGACGGATCCACCAGGTGGCGTACGTGGAGAACTTGTAGCCCTTGGTGTAGTCGAACTTCTCGACTGCGCGGATCAGACCGAGGTTGCCCTCCTGGATGAGGTCCAGGAAGAGCATGCCGCGGCCGGTGTAGCGCTTGGCCAGGGAGACGACCAGCCGGAGGTTGGCCTCCAGCAGGTGGTTCTTGGCCCGGCGGCCGTCCTCCGCGATGATCTCCAGCTCGCGCTTGAGCTTGGGCGCCAGCTTGTCGGAGTTCGCCAGCTTGTCCTCGGCGAACAGGCCCGCCTCGATGCGCTTGGCCAGCTCGACCTCCTGCTCGGCGTTGAGCAGGGGGACCTTGCCGATCTGCTTGAGGTAGTCCTTGACCGGGTCGGCGGTAGCGCCGGCGGCGGCGACCTGCTGGGCCGGCGCGTCGTCCTCGTCCTCGTCGGAGAGCACGAAGCCGGCGTTCTCGGCGCCCTCGGGCTCGTCCACCGCGGCCTTGGTCTCCTCGAGGACCTCCTCGTCGACCAGTTCGGCGTCGTCCTTCTTGGCCGTGGTCTTCTTGGCGGCGGTCTTCTTGGCCGTGGTCTTCTTCGCCGCCGTCTTCTTGGCGGTGGTCTTCTTGGCGGCTGCCTTCTTGGCGGGCGCCGCCTCCTCCTCGGCGGCTGCGTCGGCGGCCGGGGCCGCGGGCGCGGCGGCGGTGGCCTTCCGCGGGGTCGCCGTCTTGGCCGCTACGGCCTTGGTGGCGGTGCGCTTGGCGGGACTCTTCGCTGCGACGCTCTTGCGGGTGCGCTTGGGCTCTGCGGCACTGACCATCAGCGTCACACCCTCTTCCTCGAGGATCTGGTTGAGGCTGCGCAGTACGTTCTTCCACTGAGTGGCCGGAATCTGGTCAGCTTCGAAGGCCCGACGCACGTCATCGCCGGCGATCTGCCCCTCAGCCTTTCCCCGCTCGATGAGCGCCATGACAGAGACGGACTCGGCGATCTCCGGCGGGAGCGTACGGGATGTGCTGGCCGACACGAACAACCTCTCGGAACGTTGGAAAACGGCTTCCGGCCCCGTCCACAGGGGACAGGGGCCGACCGCCGGCTTGGGGATGGGCCGACGGCGCGGGCGGGGGCCGGGAAGGTTCACAGCGCCGTGAACGGCGTCCGTATTCCCTCCGCGGCTGTCACCTCTTAGGTCATCGCGTTCTTCCCAGGAGCGTTACGCCCATTCCGCGTGGCCCGAGTCACACCCCGTAACCGGTCAAAACCTGACAGATGAGGACAGGAGTGCGCATCGGGGGCAAGGGGGCCGTCTCCCCCGGAGGGCTTTGGTGAGTCTTTCGTACTGTCGGACCCTGCGGAACCGTCGATGGTTCCGCAGGGTCCGACGGGTGACGGCTCACGGATGCGGCACTGCCACAGGAGGGGGATGGCAGGCCGGACCGCGCCGTCGGGGTGACGCGGTCAGTGCTCGCGCGGCGCGGGCACCACGCGCTCCACCTCGGGGTGGACCGTGAGAAGCTGCCGCATGGCCGCCTCGGCCGCGGGGCCGTCGCCACCGGCGAGGGCGTCGACGATCCGGGCATGGTGGGCCAGCGAGGTCTCGGTCGGCCGCTCACAGCCGGTGACCGGGCCGCCCGACACCTGGAGCGCGGCGCCCACGATCCCGGACAGGTGCTCCAGCATGCGGTTGCCGGCGACCTGGATGAGCAGCGAGTGGAACTCGGCGTCGGCCCGGGCGAAGGTCAGCGCGTCGCCCTGTCCGAGGGCGTGCCCCATGATCTCCACCATGTCGGTCAGGCGCTGCTGGACGTCCTCCCGGCCGTGTCCGGCCGCCAGGCGCGCGGCGAGCGGCTCGATCGTCCAGCGCAGCTCGCTCAGCTCCCGGCGCTGGTCGTCACGCTGCGGTCCGTAGGCCCGCCATTCGATGATGTCCGGATCCAGAAGATTCCAGTCGCTGACCGGGCGCACCCGCGTGCCCACGTTCGGCCGGGCGCTGACCAGGCCCTTGGCCTCCAGGACGCGGAGCGACTCGCGGACGACGGTGCGGGACACCTCGAAACGCTGACCGATCTCCTCGGGCACCAGCGGGCGGTCGGCGCCCAGGTCACCGGAAACGATCATCTGTCCCAGCTGCTGGACGAGCTGTCCGTGCAGCCCGCGTCCGCGGCTGCCCGCGGTCCGCCGGACCGCACGGCCCAGCTCCGGATCCGCGCCTTCCCACACAGGGCCCCGCTCGGAGCCGGGCGCCTCCGCGTAGGGGTAGCGGTCGAGTTCGCCCGGGGTCGCGAGGCCGGAGTCGGCGGAGCGGGCGGTGGTCATCATGGTGTGCGCAAGGGTACTCACGCATTCTTTGTCGGCGTCGGCTCCAACTCCCTTGAGGTCTTTGGTGAAAAGCACACGAAAGGGTGATCGCCCGCCTCGTCGCAATTGACGCCTTATCGGAAAGAGACGAGCTTTTCAGGGGGAGTTGTGATCAAAAAGAGACTGAGACGCGCACACTCGGTCGTCATCGGACTCGGCTGCGCAGGCCGGTGAACGCGTACGCGCACAGGAGTGCCAGCACCGACAACGCCATGGCCCCGCCCACCGGTTGGGCGACCAGCCGCAGCACCGCCTCCAGGTGCTGCTCGCCCCCGAAGGGCCACCGCAGCGGCAGCCCGTCGCGCACCCGCCCGGCGAACGGCTCCGGACCGCGCACCGACGGACCGTCCGTGATCTTGTGCACGGCGGGTACGACGAGGAGGGGCACGGCGACGACCGCGGCGAGCCCGGCGGTGGCGGACCGGAAGACGCCCGCGGCCAGCACCCCGGCCCAGGCACAGCCCGTGACCAGGGCGAGCCACCCGGCGGTGAGAGCGAGCCAGTCCGCCGGCACCGCGACGAGTTCGCTCCCGTAGACGAGATAGAGCAGTTCGGCGTTGCATCCCACGGTCAGCACGGCCAGCGCCAGCGCGGTGAGCGAGGCGACGAGGAGCTTGGCGGTCAGCAGACCGAGCCTCCGGGGGACCGTGCCGCGGTCCGCCGCGAGCGCGGGGTGGCGGAACTCGTCGCCGAACGCCAGCGCACCGAGCAGGCCCGCCCCGAGCGCGGCGGGCGGCAGCGGCAACTCCATGGGCCAGGCGGCCAGCAGCCGTGGCTGCGAGGTGTGACCGATACGGGCCAGCAGCACGGCGGTGAGCGCCGAGACGGCGAGCACGCAGGCCGTTACGACGTAGCCCGTGGCCACACCGGTGGCCCGCCGGATCTCGTAGCGGACGGGCCGCAGGGGGGTGGGGGCGGGCCGGACGAGGACGGGGGGCGGGAGGGTGGCCGAGGTGGGGCGCGGGGTGCCGGGGCGCGACGGGGGTGCTGCCGTGGGGGTGTCGTCGTCGGGTGCGTCCCGGGGCGGCTCGGGCGGGGTCGACGGGCCGGGAGCGGTCTCGTGCGCGGGAGCCGCGGGTTCGGGCTCGGAGTCGGTCGCTGCCGGGGACCCGGACGCGGCTGTCTGCGGGAGTTGCGTGTCCGTACCGGCGCCCGGACCCATGTCGCCGATCTCGTCGGCCAGTTGGTGCACGACGATGCCGTGCCGGAACGCCGTCTCCCCCACCTCGGCGCAGGTGCTTCCGTAGACGCACAGGCGGTTGCCGCCCTCTTGTACGACCTCGACGGACTTCCGGGTCGAGCGGGCCTGCTGTGCGAGCAGCGCGGACAGGCGGGCCGCGTGCGGGCTGCGGACGGCGACGCGGGGGCGCAGACGGGTACGGGCGAAGTCGGCGGCCCGCTGGTCGGCGACGAGCCGTCCGCCGTCCAACGTGACCACGTGGTCGGCGAACCGCGCCGCCTCCTTGGGGTCGGCCGTGCTGCACAGCACCGTCCCGCCCTGTGCCGCGTGTTCCCGCAACATGTCGTACAGCCAGCGCCTTTCTCCCACCGCGAGCCCTCGCGCGGGGTCGTCGAGCACGAGCGTGTGCGGGTCCGGCAGGAGGGCGCAGGCCAGGCCCAGGCGACGGTCCATGCCGCGTGACAGGGTGCCGAGCCGCTCGTCGCGCAGGCTCATCAGGCCCACCGCTTCGAGCACTTCGTCGGCGTGCCGGACCGGGACGCCCGAGGCCGCGCAGAGCATGCGGAGGTGTCCGCGGACCGAGCGGGCGGGGTGCCCCGGCACGTCCCCCAGCAGGACCCCGACCTCGTGGGCGGGGTGCGGGATGCGGTGCAGGGGGCGGCCTCTGAAGTAGGTGATCCCGCGCCCGCGTTGGATTTCGAGCATGAGCCTCAACACCGTCGTCTTGCCCGCGCCCGGCGCTCCGAGCAACGCGGTGACGCGGCCCGCGTGCGCCTCGAAGGAGACGTCGTCGACGACGGGCGGGTGCTCTTTGCGGGGGGTGCTGGTCAGTCCGATGGCCTGGATCACCTGATGCAAGATAGCGCGCCATATCGGATTTTTCGGGCACCACAGGGCTCGTTGCACCAAGGGAGACGGTCCGGGGACACGCGTCCCGTGACCGGCCTTCCCCGTCAGACCTCGGGACGCAGCATGGGCGGGTTGAGCAGGGTGGCGCCGCCGGCCCGGAAGAGCTGGGCGGGGCGGCCGCCCTGCCGGGTGGTGGTGCCGCCGGTGGGGACCAGGAAGCCCGGGGTGCCCGTCACCTTGCGGTGGAAGTTGCGCGGGTCGAGCGCCACGCCCCAGACCGCCTCGTAGACCCGGCGCAGCTCTCCGACGGTGAACTCCGGCGGGCAGAACGCCGTCGCGAGCGACGAGTACTCGATCTTGGAGCGGGCGCGCTCCACCCCGTCCCAGAGGATCTGGGCATGGTCGAACGCGAGCGGCGCCACCGGCTCGCCTTCCCTGCCGTAACCGCCCTGTCGCAGCAACTCGTCCACCGGGGCCCAGCGCGCGTTGCTGGCGTCGCCGCCCGCCCGTGGCGCCGGCAGGTCGGGAGCGAGCGCGAGGTGGGCGACGCTCACGACCCGCATGCGGGGGTCACGCTCGGGGTCGCCGTACGTGGCCAGCTGCTCGAGATGGGCGCCGTGGTCCTGGGCGGGGACGGACGGATCGTGCACCCGCAGTCCCGTCTCCTCGGCCAGCTCCCGCGCCGCCGCCTGCGCCAGATCCTCGTCGGCCCGGACGAAGCCGCCGGGGAGTGCCCAGCGCCCCTGGAACGGGGGCTCGCCCCTGCGCACCGCCAGCGCACACAGAGCGTGACGTCGCACGGTGAGCACGACCAGGTCCACGGTGACGGCGAAAGGCGGGAAGGCTGACGGGTCGTAGGACATGCGGCGATCATAGTCGTCTCCCTGACGATAAACACTCCCTTCGCCGGGCTGACCGTCGGCCGGACACCACCTCTACGTGGATCCCTTCACTCCTCCGTGTCCCCTCCGTGTGACGCGGAGTGCGCGCCGTCCTGGCGGTGTCCGCGTCGGCTCGTGCCGCCGGGGCGAGTCGCGCCGGGGCGACTGCCGCCGCGCCGGCCCCCTCGCGGGTCCGGGCCGCCGGGGTGCGCGACACCTTCGGGGCGGGCCCCGCCGGGTGCCGTCCGCGGGCGCGGCAGCCGTCCGGCCGCGGTGGTCCCCTGGCGCGTCGGCCGACCCGTGCGGCCGGCGGTCCGCATCCGGCGCCTTCGAGGGGCGGGCTCCGCGTCCTGAACGGAGGCCTCGCCTGCCTCCGCCGGGCGGGGGTCCGCGCCCTCGTCCACGGACCGCGTCTCACCCCTTCCTTCGCTCTCGCCCCGCAGGCAGCGGCGGATCGACTCCGGGTCGAGTCCCTCGTTGCACGCCTGGTGCAGCAGACGGGCGAAGAGATAGTCCGGGTCGGCCCCGAGGGCCATGGCGAGCGACTCCCGGGCTTCCAGTTCGTCACCGGTGGACCAGGCGACCCACCCGGCGAGGGTGAGGGGCGCGGCGGCGTACTCGCCGTACGGGCCGACGCAGCGGCGTGCCAGGGTCCGCCACAGGCGCAGGGCGGGGTCCGCCTCGTCGCCCTCCATCCACGCGGCGGCGCGGTCGCGGGTCGTGCGGTCCTGGAGGCCGAGGAGCACCGTGGCCGCCTCGTCGAACCCGATCAGTTCGTCGTCCCGCAGGTCCGCCGGGAGCGCGCCGGAGACGGACGGGGCGTCGGCGAGGCGGCGCACGAGACGCCCGGCCAGTTCCATCGTCTCGTCGGCGACCTTCCTCCGCGCCTGTTCGTCGACGATCCGGGGCAGCAGCTTCAGCCCGGCGTCGTCCAGTGCGCGGCGCTGGTCGTGGGCGGCGGAGGTCTGCCAGGGCTGGAGGCGGGCATGCAGTTCACGGAGGGAGCCGCGGACCTGGAGCCCGGCGTAGGCGGCTGCGGCGGCCAGCACGGACGTGCCGGGCAGACCCATCGGTGTTCCCTCGGCAGGGCAGCAGGTCCGGTCGTCGCAGCAGTACGACCAGAAGCGGCCGCCGGAGACGCAGAGGGCTTCGACCACCGGGACGTCGAGGGCTCCGCACTCCAGCCGCAGGGCGTGGGCCAGCGGTCCGAGGCGCTCCTTGACCTGTCGGCCGGTCTCGCCCTGTCCCGGTTCCTGGCACAGGAACACGACCATCTGCTCGGGCCGGGCGCCTCGGCGCTCGCAGCCGGTCACCAGGCCCTGGGCGAGCTGCCGGGCGGCGGAGGGCCAGTCGCCGGCGTCGGCGGGGATGCCGAGCCGGGCCCGGCCGCCGAACCTGCCGCGCCCGCCCGTGTCGTGCAGGGACACGAGCACGATGCTGTCCTCCGGGCGGTACCCGAGCAGATAGGGCACGGCGTCGGCGAGCTCGGCCGGGGTGCGCAGGGTCACCTGCCGCGGATCGCCGTGGCTCTCGTACGCGGTGCAGGACAGGTCCGCCGGGAGCGGAGGGTGGTCCGTCCCGCTCTCCGGCACGGGTGTCCCGGTGCGGGCCGCGGCCGCGTCCCGCCGCGGCTCCGCTTCGTCGTGTCCGCGCAGGATCGGGATGTCACTGTTCTCGGAGGGACCGGTCGTCCCGCTGTGGTTCGTCATGCCGGGACCCTCTCGCGGATTGCGACATTCCGGTTTTCTTGTGGATAAGTCGGGTCAGGTTCATGCCATTGCCGTCGTCGCCGGTCGTCCTTCGTCCACAGCCCACGCTCGATGTCGGCGCGGTCCTGTTGTATGGGACCCATGGAGCACACGAGCAACACGGATCTCCGGACGGCCGCCGACGCGGTGCTCGCCCGTCTCGTCGGCGACGACACGGGCACCGCCCGGCTGCGTGACGACCAGTGGCGGGCGATCGAGGCGCTGGTCGCCGACAAGCGCCGGGCCCTGGTCGTCCAGCGCACGGGCTGGGGCAAGTCCGCGGTGTACTTCGTGGCCACCGCGCTGCTGCGGGCCCAGGGCAGCGGACCGACCGTGATCGTCTCCCCACTCCTGGCGCTCATGCGCAACCAGGTCGAGGCCGCGGCCCGGGCCGGGGTCCGTGCCCGGACCATCAACTCCTCCAACAGCGAGGAGTGGGACGCCATCCGGGCGGAGATCGACGCCGGTGAGGTGGACGTGCTGCTCGTCAGCCCCGAGCGGCTGAACAACCCCGACTTCCGCGACCAGGTGCTGCCCCGCCTCGCGGCCGCGACCGGACTTCTCGTGGTCGACGAGGCGCACTGCATCTCCGACTGGGGCCATGACTTCCGCCCGGACTACCGCCGGCTGCGCACGATGCTGAACGACCTTCCGGAGGGGGTGCCGGTCCTCGCCACCACCGCCACGGCCAACGCCCGGGTGACCGCCGACGTCGCCGACCAGCTCGGCACGGGCGGTTCCTCGGACGCGCTCGTGCTGCGGGGGCCGCTGGACCGGGAGAGCCTCAGCCTGAGCGTGCTGCGCCTGCCGGACGCGGCGCACCGCATGGCCTGGCTCGCCGACCACCTGGACCAGCTCCCCGGGTCGGGGATCATCTACACGCTCACCGTGGCCGTGGCCGAGGAGGTCACCGCGTTCCTGCGCCGGCACGGTCATGCGGTCGCCTCGTACACCGGCCGGACGGAGAACGCCGACCGGCAGCAGGCCGAGGAGGACCTGCTCGCCAACAGGGTGAAGGCCCTCGTCGCCACCTCCGCCCTCGGCATGGGGTTCGACAAGCCCGACCTGGGCTTCGTGGTGCACCTGGGGTCGCCGTCGTCGCCCATCTCCTACTACCAGCAGGTCGGCCGCGCGGGCCGCGGTGTCCGGCACGCGGAAGTGCTGCTCCTGCCGGGCAAGGAGGACGAGGCGATCTGGGAGTACTTCGCGTCCCTCGCCTTCCCTCCGGAGGAGACGGTGCGGCGCACGCTCGACGTGCTGGCGCGCGCCGAACGGCCGCTGTCCCTCCCCGCGCTCGAACCGCTCGTGGAACTGCGCCGCTCCCGCCTCGAGACCATGCTGAAGGTGCTCGACGTGGACGGGGCGGTGAAGCGGGTCAAGGGCGGCTGGACCGCGACCGGACAGCCCTGGACGTACGACGCCGAGCGGTACGCGTGGGTGGCGCGTCAACGCGCGGCCGAGCAGCAGGCGATGCGTGACTACGTGTCGACGACGGGCTGCCGGATGGAGTTCCTGCAGCGGCAGTTGGACGACGAGGGCGCCAAGCCCTGCGGCCGCTGCGACAACTGCGCGGGCGCCCGCTACACGGCCGAGGCTTCCGCCGTGGCCCTCGACGCGGCCCGCGCCGACCTCGGCCGGGCGGGCGTCGAGGTGGAGCCCCGGCGCATGTGGCCCACCGGACTCCCCGCGATCGGCGTGGATCTGAAGGGCCGCATCCCGGCCGGGGAGCAGGCGGCGCGGGGCCGGGCGCTGGGCCGGCTGTCGGACATCGGCTGGGGCAACCGGCTGCGGCCGCTGCTCGCGCCGCATGCGCCGGACGGGCCCGTGCCCGACGACGTCGCGCGGGCCGCGGTGGGCGTGCTCGCCGACTGGGCCAAGGGACCCGGCGGCTGGGCGCCGGGGGTGGACGACGCCCAGCCCCGGCCGGTCGGGGTGGTCACCGTCGCCTCGCGCACCCGGCCGCAGCTCGTCCAGTCGCTCGGGACGCACATCGCGGAGACCGGCCGGCTGCCGCTGCTCGGGACGGTGCAGAGCACGGGTGAGCAGCACCGACTCCCCCGCAGCAACAGCGCCCAGCGGCTCAAGGCCCTCGCCGGCGCGCTGACCGTGCCGCCGGAGCTCGCGGAGGCACTCGCGCGGGCCGGCGGCCCGGTGCTGCTGGTGGACGATTACACCGAGACAGGGTGGACGCTCGCTGTCGCGGCACGGCTGCTGCGGCGGGCGGGTGCGCAAGGAGTGCTGCCGCTGGTACTGGCCGTACAGGGCTGACCGGAGGGTTCCGCTCGGCGGGTGGGGATATTAGCCGCGAATCCGCCGATAACGGTCCCCTGCCCCAATTGCTCGTTGCCGCATCCAAGTTCGACAGGAAGAATTGAAGGACGCACCCGCACGGCTCGCCCGCCGACCAGGTAAGGCTCTGTTGCGTGCGCGCTCCCCGAATCCGACCCGCCCGCAGTGTGGGCGTAGCCGAAGGGAGGACCGTGACCTTCGGATTCGCTCCGTCCTCGGCGGCATCGCTGTCGATGTCCGCCGCATCCGCCCGCCGTGTGCTCGAGCCTGCGGAGTGGGCGGCCGCGGGAATCCCGCTGCTGCGCAATCCGCGCGAGGTCGTCAGCGGACTGCACGCCCGGCACCGTCCCGGCCCGGCGACCGCGGTCGTCGCCGTGCTCGATCCCGACGAACGCCTTCGGGCGAGCGCGTCGTTCACCCGGCGCTCCGCCGCCGACGGCTGGATGTACCGCAACGTGCTGCTGGCCCAGCTGCGCCGGGTCATCCCGCACGACCTGCGGCGCCGCACCCCGGTGCGCACCGCCGTCCTGCTCTACTGCCGTGAGGGCGACGCCCGCTGGACGGAGGAGGACGGGGCCTGGATGTGGGGGCTGCGGGACGCCTGCACCCTGCACGGGCTGCGCTGCGGCGCGTACATCACGCTGACCCGTGACGGCTGGCAGGTGCTGGGTGAAGGGCGCGGCGGCCGCCATCCCAGCGCCCATTCGGAGCCGGAGCCGGTCGCCATGTCCGAGGCGCCGCCGCGGATCCCCCGCACGGGCGGGGCGGCGTCGGATGTACTGCGGCGCGCGGCGGCCCGCTGACGTCACCCGGATGCACTGCCGACGTCCGGCCCCGCACGTCCGGCGTACGCGCCCGTGGCCCCGGCGGGCCCCGGCGTGCGGCGCCACGGACGACCGTGGACCACGCATGCCTCGCGGGCCGTCCGGCAGACGACACCGATGACCCACGAGCCACGTCCCCGCGCCGTGCGCCCTCATCCGTCGCCGGGACACCGAGGGACCAGCCGGGCACACCGAGGGGCCAGCGGTGCGGACACTGCGACCGCCGGTGTTCACGCGTGCGTGCGATGGCCTCGCCCGCCGTGCCGGTCGACGCCGTGGCGTCGGCTCAGACCCCGGCGCCCAGCACGGAGTTGATGCGCTGCGGGTCCCCGCAGACGATCAGCAGGGCGCCGGCCCGGGCGTGGGCCGTCTTCAGTGCGGAGGCGGTCAGGGACTCGGGACCGCCGTTGACGGCGACCACCACGACGGGACGCGCCTTGGCACGGTCCGCCACCTGGGCGTCCGTGTAGAAGACGTCGTCACCGGAGTCGTGCTGGGCCCAGTAGGCGGCTTCACCGAAGGACAGTTCATGGGTGGCCCACGGATGCTGGTCACCGGTGGTGATCACCAGCACGTCGCCGGGGGCGCGGCCCGAGTCCAGAAGCAGGTCGACGGCTTCCTCGGCGGCGTCGAGCGCCCCTTCGACGGAAGCCGGGATCAGCTGGATCTGCGGGCCGTTGGCGGCGGTGGACGGACCCGGAGGGCCGGGTGTGGCGGCGGGGGCCGCCTCACGCGGCGTGCGCTGGGCCGGAGGAGCCGGCCGCGGCGGGCCGGGACGGCCGGGACGCGACGGAGCCGCGGGGCGGGGACCGGGTACGGGGCGGGGGGTCGGCGCGGTACGGCCACTGGCCGGCGTGGCGCGGGGACCCTGGGCACTCTCGTGAATCTGAGGCTCCTCGGGAAGGAGAGGCATGAGCTGATTTTTATCAAACGTCGGCACGGCCGGCGTCGCCGGGTGGCACATCAGTGCGAGCGACCCGTCAGAAGTCGAAGCCGAGTTGGCCCTCGATCTCCGGGACGCGCGCCTCCGTCCAGGTGCGGACCTTCTTGAGGTGCCGCCACTGGGGCAGCGCATCAAGATACGCCCACGACAGGCGGTGGTACGGGGTGGGTCCCCGAACCTCCAGCGCGGCCCGGTGCACGGGGGACGGATACCCGGCGTTGTCCGCGAAACCGAAGTCTGCATGCTCGGCACCCAGTTCGGCCATCATTTTGTCGCGCTGGACCTTGGCGATGACCGACGCCGCCGCCACGGCCACGCAGGACTGGTCGCCCTTGATGACCGTCCGGACCCGCCAGGGCGAGCCCAGGTAGTCGTGCTTGCCGTCGAGGATGACCGCGTCGGGCCGGACGGGCAGGCCTTCCAGGGCGCGGACGGCCGCCAGCCGGAGCGCGGCGGTCATCCCCATGGCGTCGATCTCCTCGGGCGACGCGTGCCCCAGGGCGTACGACGTGACCCAGCTCCGCAGCGTCTCGGCGAGTTCCGTGCGGCGCTTGACGGCGAGGAGTTTGGAGTCGGTGAGTCCCTCGGGGGGCCGGCGCAGTCCGGTGATCGCCGCGCAGACGGTGACCGGGCCGGCCCACGCGCCACGCCCCACCTCGTCGACACCTGCAACGATCTTCGCTCCGGTCGTGGCGCGGAGTGAGCGCTCGACGGTGTGAGTAGGCGGTTCGTACGGCATGGCGCCCTTAGCGTACGCCGCCCGGTCCGGCGTGCGACACCCCGGCTCCCCGACCGCGGTCACCGCCGTCATCACCTTGTGATCAGGAGGCGTGCGACCGCAGCAGCGGAATCATCAACTGGTCGATCATCTGCTCCAGATCGACGTCCGACCATTCGCTGCCGCACATCTTCGAGCGGTACATCATCATCGCCGGAATGATGTCGAAGACGTAGCCGTTGGCCGCGTCGGGGCGCACCTCTCCCCGCTCGATCCCGCGCTCGACCACCTCGCGGAGCTTCGCGAGGGTCGGCTCGATGACGCCGTTGACGATCACCGCGTGGAAGTGCTCGGCCTCCGCGCTGTCGCACTCGTGAATGACCGCGCGCAGGGCGCAGCCGGGCCTGGAGAACATCGCGTCCCGGGCCCTGCGGCACAGCTCCAGCAGGTCCTCGCGCACGCTCCCCAGGTCCGGCGCCTCGTCGAACTCGGGCAGCGCGGCGCGCAGGGCGTCCGCGACGAGGTCCTCCTTGGAGGGCCAGCGCCGGTAGACGGCGGCCTTCCCGGTCTGGGCGCCGGCGGCGACGCCTTCCATCGTCAGGCCGTTCCAGCCGACCGTGCTGAGCTGCTCCAGCGCGGCCTCGAGGATCGCCTGTTCCAGTACGGCGCCACGGCGGCGCGAGGCGACCGTCTGAGCCTGGGCAGCCGCCCAGCTCGAAGTAACCATCTGACTCTCTCCAACGAGCAGAGGAAGCGGGCATTGGGGGATGAAGCACCCGCCGCGCGGCGCCGAAGGGGGACACGCCGGAACGACGGCCATTCAGTGAACGCTTGCGTTCACTGTCGAGGGCTCCTACCGTTGACGCAACAGTGAACGCGCTCGTTCACTAACTCATTCGTGGGGGACCCATAGTGACCACCTCTCCTTTGCTCCAGGATCCACGGCCGGGTGCGGCCCGCCGACAAGGGCGTCCCGGTATCGCGCTCGCCGTCATCGCGGCCTGTCAACTCATGGTCGTACTCGACGCGACGATTGTGAACATCGCGCTCCCGCACATCCAGAATGCCCTGCAGTTCAGCACCACCGATCTGACGTGGGTGGTCAGCGCCTACACCCTGACCTTCGGCGGACTGCTGCTCCTCGGCGGCCGGGCGGGCGACATCCTCGGCCGCCGCCGCGTCTTCATGAGCGGCATCCTGCTGTTCACCGCGGCCTCCCTGCTCGGCGGACTGGCCCAGGAGCCCTGGCAACTGCTCGCCGCGCGCGTCCTGCAGGGCGTGGGCGGAGCGATCGCCTCGCCGACCTCGCTGGCACTCATCACCACCACGTTCCCGGAGGGCCCCGAACGCAACCGCGCCTTCGGCGTCTTCGCCGCGGTCTCGGCGGGCGGCGGCGCCATCGGGCTGCTCGCGGGCGGCATGCTCACCGAGTGGCTCGACTGGCGGTGGGTGCTCTTCGTCAACGTCCCCATCGGCCTGCTGATCGCCGTCCTCACGCCGATGTACATCAACGAGTCCGAACGGCACACCGGCCGCTTCGACATCGTGGGGGCGGTGACCTCGACGGCCGGTATGGCCACACTCGTCTACGGCTTCATCCGCGCGGCCGAGGAGGGGTGGCGGGACAGTCTCACCATCGGCTCCTTCGTCTCCTCGGTGCTCCTGCTGGCGGGCTTCGCCCTGATCGAGTCCCGCGCCAAGGAACCGATCACCCCGCTGCGGATGTTCGCCGACCGCAACCGCTCGGGCACGTACGTGATCATGCTCAGCCTCGCCGCGGCGATGTTCGGCATGTTCTTCTACATCGTTCTGTTCGTGCAGAACGTCCTCGGCTACACCCCGATCGAGGCCGGTCTCGCCTTCCTGCCCGTGACGGTCGTGATCGCCGCCGGGGCGGGGGTGTCGCAGCGGTTCCTGCCGGTGTTCGGACCCAAGCCGTTCATGATCATCGGCTCGGCGCTGGCCGCCCTCGGCCTGGCCTGGCAGACGCTGATCGACTCCGACAGCTCCTACGTCAGCGGCATTCTCGGGCCGATGCTGATCTTCGGCTTCGGCATGGGCCTGAACTTCGTGACGCTGACGCTCACCGCGGTCTCCGGAGTGGCCCAGCACGAGGCCGGCGCCGCCTCCGGTCTGCTCAACGCGACGCAGCAGGTGGGCGGATCGGTGGGCCTGGCACTGCTGACCACGGTGTTCGGCACGGCCAGCCGGGACGAGGCGGAGCAGCAGGTGCCGGCCTTCCTCGCCGAGGGGACGGCGGAGCAGCAGGCGGAGTTCGCCCGGACCCAGCAGCTTCCGGCGCCCTGGGGGCACGAGGTGCTCGCGCAGGGCATCTCCTCGGCGTTCATCCCGGCCGCCGCGATGGCCGTGCTGGCCCTGGCCGTCGCCTGGCTCGTCATCCGGGTCCGCAGGAGCGACCTGGAGGCGCTGTCCGGTTCGGCGGGACCGGGCATCGGCTGAGGGGGACACCGCACGCGTCCGGCCCGGCGACGCACCGGCCGACTCCACGGGGGTCGGCCGGGTGACGCCGGGCCGGCGCGCGCACCTGAGCAGCGCGGTGCACAGCACCAGCAGAACGCCCGCCCACACGGCCGGATCACGCGCCCCCACGGCCATCCCGCACACCTCCCCCGACGTCTCACGCCCCGTCCCCGCGCCGCCGACACGTGTCAGCGCCCACAGGACCTCACACCGCCCGCAGCGGACACACCGACAACGAGCGGCCGGTCACGCAGGGTTCCCGTCACGCACGGAGAGTTCCGACCGGCCGGGAGCGGCCGGCGCCCCGTTCCAGCGCAAGCACAAGCGCAAGAAGGCCCGCGAGCCGAGTCACGTCGCAGGCCGAGGCCTCAGACCTCGACCACCCGCGCCACCCACTCCGGCAACGGCTCCACCCGCTCCGCCCACGCCTCGGGCGGCGCCCCCGCGGAGCCCGCCGCGAGCACCCCGCCCACGATGGCGCAGGTGGTGTCGACATCCCCGCCCACCTGCGCGGTCGTCCAGAAGGCGTGCTCGTAGTCGCCCAGGGAGCGGGCGGCGGACCAGAGCGCGAAAGGCACCGTGTCGTGCGCGGTCGTACGCCGTCCGCAGCCGAGGACGGCCGCGACGGTGGCCGCGTCGCCGTAGTCGAGCATGTCGCGCGCCCGGCGCAGTCCCGCGCCGACCGCGCTCCGCGCGGGCACCAGCGCGATGACCCCGTCGAGGAGGTCCTCGGCGCGGGGCGGGCCGTCCGGCGCCGCGGCGAGGGCGGCGGCAGCGGCGACGGCCATGGCGCCGACCACGGCCTCGCGGTGCTGGTGCGTGGGGTAGGCGGAGATCTCCGCCTGGTGCGTGGCCTGCTCAGGGTCGTCGGCGTACCAGGCGCCCAGCGGCGCGATCCGCATCGCGGCGCCGTTGCCCCACGAGCCCTGGCCGTTGAAGAGCGCGGCGGCCAGCACTCGCCAGTCGCCGCCTTCGCGGACGAGCCGCAGCAGCCGGTTGACCGCGGGGCCGTACCCCCGGTCGAAGTCGTGGCGGTGGGCGAAGGAGTGGGCCAGGGCGTCCTGGTCGATGCGGTGGTGCGTGGCGAGGACGGTGACGACGGAGCACGCCATCTCGGTGTCGTCGGTCCACTGCCAGGGGCCCTCGGGCAGTTCGCGGCGCTTGAGCAGCGGGTGGTTCACCGGCACGAAGAACTGCGAGCCGAGCGCATCCCCCACCGACAGGCCGCGCAGGCTGGCCAGGGCGCGCTCCAGGCGCGTCTTCGGGGAATGATCAGTGGTCATCGCCTCGCAACTCTCCCATTCCGTTCTCGCCGACTCCAGCACATTTCGTCTATCCCGTGATCGGGTAGGGCTCCGGGTCCCGCCAGCGCTCGAAAGGCCGGTCGAGGGTGTACTTTCCGTTCTCGCCCAGGACGAGCATCCTCACCTCGGCGTTCCCCGGGTTGGACAGCGACTCGAACTCCGCCACGGTCCAGTGGAACCACCGCATGCAGAACAGCCGCATGGCCAGGCCGTGGGTGACGATGAGGACGTTCGGCGGGTGGTCCGGGGCCTCGAAGCTGCGGAAGAGGCTCTCCAGGAAACCGCCGACGCGGTCGTAGACGTCGGCGCCGGACTCGCCCTGGGCGAAGCGGTAGAAGAAGTGCCCGTAGGCGTCCCGGTAGGCCTTCTGCAGGCGTACGTCCTCGCGGTCCTGCCAGTTGCCCCAGTCCTGCTCGCGCAGCCGGGGCTCCTCCCGGACGCGTATCAGGTCCGGGTCGAGGTGGAAGGAGTGCAGGGTCTCGAGCGTCCGTCGGTACGGGGACACGTAGACGCTGACCCGTTCCTGCCCGAAGAGGTCGCGGAGCCGCTCGCCCGTCTCCTCGGCCTGCTTCCTGCCCCGTTCGGTGAGGCCGAGGGCGTGGTCGGGTTCGCGCTCGTAGACGGTGTCGTCGACATTGCCCCTTGATTCCCCGTGCCGGACAAGGACGATGCGCCGTGGTCGTGCCATGCCGAAACCCTAGATCCGGTGAGGGCGTTTCGGACACTCGTGCGCGTTCCGTACGGCATATGTCACACGAAGTTCGCCGTGCACGAGTCGCTGGAGCGTCCGCCGCCGGCTCACACCGTCCAGGCGGGCTCCATGTCGACGATGTCGCCCGCGAGGGCCGCGACGTCCGCCTCGGTCTGGGCCCGCAGCGCCAGCCGCTCCACGCGCTCGGTCCGGTACTTGCCGTGCTCGGCGGCGGACCGCCACATCGACAGGACCAGGTACTCGCTGCCCGGCGCCTCGCCGAACAGCCCCCGCACCATGCCGGGCGAGCCGGCCATCGCCGGGTTCCACACCTTCTCCTGCATGAGGACGAAGTGCTCGGCGCGCTCCTCGTGGACCCGGCACAGCGCGACCCTGATCAGGTCGGCGTCGGTGAAGCGCGGCTCGAACCCGGTCTTCACGTCGAAGCGGTGGTCGAACAGCCTGACCTGGGCGTCCTTGAAGGTGCCCGCCTGGGACGCGGCGAGCCGGTCGTGGGACCGGGCCATGAAGGAGTCGTAGAAGGCGCGGCTCTCCCAGAAGGAGAAGATGTGCGCCACGTCCTGACGTCCCCGGCTCCATCCTCCGCCCTGCGCGCGAAACCCCGGCTCCCCCAGAAGCCCCGCCCACTTCCGCTGCCCCCGCTCGAACCCCCGACGGTCCACCACGGTGCAGCGAATCCACTTGACCAGCACCGCGCCATCGTAAGGCCAGGGAGCGCCGCCCGGTCGCCCTCACGGGGACTGCGTACCGGCGCCCGGGAGCGCGGGCGTGGCAGGATGGACAATCTGCCGCGGACATGCGGCAGTTGGGGTGCGCCGGCAGGACGGTCACGAGGAAGGGGACAACGGGTGAACGGCCTCAGCAAGGGGATCCGCAAGGTCGAGATCGCGCTGCGGTGGGATCCGAGTCCGTCGGGAGAGCCCTCCACCGACCTCGATCTCGTCGCCGCGCCCTACCTGGAGGGCGACCCGCACGGCGACCCCGCCTACGTGGTGCACTTCGACAGCCGCTCCCCCGACGGCACCATCACGCTCAGCCGGGACAGCCAGGACGGCAAGGGGTTCGGGTACGACGAGGTCATGACGCTGGAGCTGGACCGCCTGGACCGGCGGTACGGGCGCGTGGTGGTCGGGGTCGTCATCCAGCAGCACCAGGCGCGGCGGACGTTCTCCGAGGTGGGCAACCCGGGGCTGCGCATCCGCGAGGGCTACGACGTCCTGGCGGAGGACGACTTCGGCGGGGTGCCCGGGGTGGCGGCGGCCACGGTCGCGGAGTTCGTCCGGGAGGGCACGGGCCGCTGGGAGTTCAGGGCGGGCGTGCACGGCTTCGACGGCGACCCGGTGGGCTTTCCCCGCGAGATGGGCGCGGCCCGCCGGACCTGACGCCGGCGGGCCGTCGGCGGTACGGCCGGGAACGCCCGAGGGCGGTGGCACCGGAACCCCGGTGCCACCGCCCTCGCCGTCTCACCCCCGGGCAGCGCCCGGAGGGGCCGGCGTCAGCTGCAGCCGCTGGTCGAGCCGCAGCCCTCGCAGATGTAGCAGGAACCGGCCCGCTGCATCTTCGTGCCGCAGGAGAAGCACAGCGGGGCGTCGGCCTGGATGCCCAGCTGCATCTCCACCAGCTCGGCGCTGGTGTGGGCCTGCTTCGGAGCGGGCTTGACCGCCTCGGTCTCGGCCTTCGGCGTGGTGACCGCCTTCAGCTCCTGGGCGCGCGGAGCCGACTGCGCCAGGCCCTCGACGTCGACGTCCTCGTCGGCCGGCTCGTACGAACCGGTCTCCAGGTGACGCTGCCGCTCCTCGGCGGAGTGGATGCCGAGCGCGGAGCGCGTCTCGAACGGCAGGAAGTCCAGCGCCAGGCGGCGGAAGATGTAGTCGACGATCGACTGTGCCATCCGCACGTCCGGGTCGTCCGTCATGCCGGCCGGCTCGAAGCGCATGTTGGTGAACTTGGAGACGTACGTCTCCAGCGGCACGCCGTACTGGAGGCCCACCGAGACGGCGATGGAGAAGGCGTCCATCATGCCCGCGAGCGTCGACCCCTGCTTGGACATCTTCAGGAAGACCTCGCCGAGACCGTCGTCCGGGTAGGAGTTGGCGGTCATGTACCCCTCGGCGCCGCCCACCGTGAAGGAGGTGGTGATGCCGGGACGGCCCTTGGGGAGACGCTTGCGGACCGGGCGGTACTCGACGACCTTCTCGACCGCGGCGCGGATCGTCTCCTCGGCCTTCTCGGTGACCTCGGCCTTCTCCTTCTCCTTGGTCTTGGCGGAGAGCGGCTGGCCGACCTTGCAGTTGTCGCGGTAGATGGCGAGCGCCTTGACGCCCAGCTTCCAGGCCTCGAAGTAGATCTCCTCGACCTCCTCGACGGTCGCCGTCTCCGGCATGTTGACCGTCTTGGAGATGGCGCCGGAGATCCAGGGCTGGATCGCGGCCATCATGCGGACGTGGCCCATCGGGGAGATGGCGCGCTCGCCCATGGCGCAGTCGAACACCTCGTAGTGCTCCTGCTTGAGGCCGGGGGCGTCGATCACGTTGCCGTGCTCGGCGATGTGGGCGACGATCGCCTCGATCTGCTCCTCCTGGTAGCCCAGGCGGCGCAGGGCCTGCGGGACGGTGCCGTTGACGATCTGCATCGAGCCGCCGCCGACCAGCTTCTTGAACTTGACCAGGGCGAGGTCGGGCTCGACACCGGTGGTGTCGCAGGACATCGCCAGGCCGATGGTGCCGGTCGGGGCGAGCACGGACGCCTGGGCGTTGCGGAAGCCGTTCGTCTCGCCGAGGCGCAGCACGTCCTGCCAGGCCTCGGTGGCGGCGGCCCACACCGGGGTGTCCAGGTCGTCCATGCGCACGGCGGTGCCGTTGGCGTCGGCGTGCTGCTTCATGACGCGCTTGTGGGCGTCGGCGTTGCGGGCGTAGCCGTCGTACGGGCCGACGATCGCGGCCAGCTCGGCGGAGCGGCGGTAGGCGGTGCCGGTCATCAGGGAGGTGATGGCACCGGCCAGGGCGCGGCCGCCGTCGGAGTCGTAGGCGTGACCGGTGGCCATCAGCAGGGCGCCGAGGTTGGCGTAGCCGATGCCCAGCTGCCGGAAGGCGCGGGTGTTCTCACCGATCTTCTGGGTCGGGAAGTCCGCGAAGCAGATCGAGATGTCCATCGCGGTGATGACCAGCTCGACGACCTTCTGGAAGCGCTCGGTCTCGAACGACTGGTCGCCCTTGCCGTCGTCCTTGAGGAACTTCATCAGGTTCAGCGAGGCCAGGTTGCAGGACGTGTTGTCCAGGTGCATGTACTCGCTGCACGGGTTCGACGCGGTGATCCGGCCGGACTCGGGGCAGGTGTGCCAGTGGTTGATGACGCCGTCGTACTGGATGCCCGGGTCGGCGCAGGCCCAGGCGGCCTCGGCGATCTTGCGGAAGAGCGCCTTGGCGTCGACCTCCTCGATGACCTCGCCGGTCATGCGGGCACGCAGGCCGAACTTGCCGCCCTTCTCGACGGCCTCCATGAACTCGTCGTTGACGCGCACGGAGTTGTTGGCGTTCTGGTACTGGACGGACGCGATGTCGTCGCCGCCCAGGTCCATGTCGAAGCCCGCGTCGCGCAGGACGCGGATCTTCTCCTCCTCCTTGACCTTGGTCTCGATGAAGTCCTCGATGTCGGGGTGGTCCACGTCGAGGACGACCATCTTCGCGGCGCGGCGGGTGGCGCCGCCGGACTTGATGGTGCCGGCGGAGGCGTCGGCGCCGCGCATGAAGGAGACCGGGCCGGAGGCGTTGCCGCCGGAGGAGAGCAGCTCCTTGGAGGAGCGGATGCGGGAGAGGTTCAGGCCGGCGCCGGAGCCGCCCTTGAAGATCATGCCCTCTTCCTTGTACCAGTCGAGGATCGACTCCATGGAGTCGTCGACGGACAGGATGAAGCAGGCGCTGACCTGCTGCGGCTGGGGCGTGCCCACGTTGAACCACACGGGGCTGTTGAAGCTGAAGATCTGGTGCAGGAGGGCGTAGGCCAGCTCGTGCTCGAAGATCTCGGCGTCGGCGGGCGAGGCGAAGTACCTGTTGTCCTCGCCGGCCTTCCGGTACGTCTTCACGATGCGGTCGATCAGCTGCTTGAGGCTGGTCTCGCGCTGCGGGGTGCCGACGGCACCGCGGAAGTACTTGCTGGTGACGATGTTGACCGCGTTCACCGACCAGAAGTCGGGGAACTCCACGCCGCGCTGCTCGAAGTTGACCGAGCCGTCGCGCCAGTTGGTCATGACGACGTCACGGCGCTCCCAGGCCACCTCGTCGTACGGGTGGACCCCCGGGGTGGTGTGAATGCGCTCGACGCGCAGTCCCTTGCCGGCCTTGCTCGCCTTGGCTCGGGAACTACGTGCCGGACCGCTCGCCGTCTCTGTCATGCCGCCTCCCTGATACGGGCGAAAACGCCCTGAAGTGCCCCGATGTTCCCGTGGCACGGTGTTCTGTCTGATGCTGCGGGCACCCACTCGCCTGCCCGCAACAGGTCTGTTCGTCGCCGCCGGCCGAACCGGTCCCCGGACCGTCGCGTCCGGGGCCGGACCGCTGCTCAGCCGGTGGCGGGAGCGGGCGCGGGGACCTGGGCGGCCCCCTCCTGCCCGCTGTCGTCTTCCCGGCTCCCCGGGGCGGCCCCGTCGCCGTCCCCGTCGTCCGCGCCGGGCCGCTCCGCCCGCCTGAGTTCCGCGATCGCGGCCTCGAAGTCCTCCAGCGAGTCGAACGCCCGGTACACGGACGCGAACCGCAGGTAGGCGACGAGGTCGAGTTCCTGCAACGGGCCGAGTATGGCCAGTCCCACGTCGTGGGTGGTCAGCTCGGCGCTCCCGGTGGCCCGCACCGCTTCCTCGACCCGCTGGCCGAGCTGGGCGAGGGCGTCCTCGGTGACGGGCCGTCCCTGGCACGCCTTGCGCACACCGTTGATGATCTTGGTGCGGCTGAACGGCTCGGTGACTCCCGACCGCTTGACCACCATGAGCGAACACGTCTCCACGGTCGTGAAACGACGGGAGCAGTCCGGGCACTGGCGGCGCCTGCGGATCGACGTGCCGTCGTCGGTCGTACGGCTGTCGACGACACGGCTGTCGGGGTGCCTGCAGAAGGGGCAGTGCATGGATCCCAACCCTCCTCACAGCAGACTCGATGGCCTCGCCAGGCCTCAGGGGCCTCACGAAGCAGCACCAGCATAGGCGATCACGGAGCCCTCGAAGACCGGGGGGACCACAACTTCTGGGCTGCTGCCGGAATCCAACCACTAGATGTGGGGATTGGCTCATACATTCAGGCCGCGCGCGTGTCGCGCTCACCGGAGCGGGAAGACGGGCCCGGAGGTCTGCCCACCGGAGCCCGGAGGTCCTCCCGTCACGGATCCCGGGGGCTCCGCCCGTCGGGGAGAAGGCGTGCCGGAGACGGGGAGGGGGCGTGCCGTTCCGGAGGAGGGCGGGGCCGCTTCACGCGCGCGGGAGCCCACGGTGGCAGACTGAGTCCGCGCGCCGCGAGGCCGCCGCCCCGGCGGAGACCTCGGCGGAGAAGAGTACAACAAATGGCCCGTTTGTCCGGCGGGAAGCGTGGCGACCAATACACCTCGGCGAAAGAACACGTACCGCAATTCGCTTTTTTTCACTCGAACGTGTGTTTGGCGCAACCTTTCGAAAGCCTCTACCGTTGTGCTGCAGGGAGACCATCGAGAGGGGCCGACGTGACCACCACCGCAGACAGTGCCGCCATCACCGCCCAGGACCGCTCCCAGGGCCGCATCGAGCCGGTGCACGCGATGAACGAAGCCACGAATCCCGAGGCGCACAAGCGCTCCCTGCCGGGCCGGCCTCCCGGCATCCGGGCGGACAGCTCCGGACTCACCGACCGCCAGCGCCGGGTCATCGAGGTCATCAGGGACTCGGTGCAGCGCCGCGGCTACCCGCCGTCGATGCGTGAGATCGGCCAGGCGGTCGGACTGTCCAGCACCTCCTCCGTCGCGCACCAGCTCATGGCGCTGGAGCGCAAGGGTTTCCTGCGCCGTGACCCGCACCGCCCGCGCGCGTACGAGGTGCGGGGGTCCGACCAGGCCGCGTCCGTGCAGCCGACGGACACCGCCGGCAAGCCCGCCGCGTCCTACGTGCCGCTGATCGGCCGGATCGCCGCCGGTGGCCCGATCCTCGCGGAGGAGTCCGTCGAGGACGTCTTCCCTCTGCCCCGGCAGCTCGTCGGCGACGGTGAGCTGTTCGTGCTGAAGGTCGTGGGTGACTCCATGATCGAGGCCGCGATCTGCGACGGCGACTGGGTCACGGTCCGCCGCCAGCCGGTCGCCGAGAACGGCGACATCGTGGCGGCGATGCTCGACGGCGAGGCGACCGTGAAGCGGTTCAAGCGGGAGGACGGCCATGTGTGGCTGCTCCCGCACAACGCGGCCTACGAGCCGATCCCCGGCGACGACGCGACGATCCTCGGCAAGGTGGTGGCCGTCCTCCGCCGCGTCTGACCCCTGGCGGGACGCCGAGTCGCTCCTCGGCCTGCCCCACCCCTCTGACCGGGCCCCGGAACCCCTGCGCCGGTTCCGGGGCCCTGTGTTGCCCACGGACGCCGTGCGCAGCGCCCTGGGCCTCGAAGCGGGCGGCGCCGTCGCCGCGGCGCCCGGGTGCCGCTCACGGCGCCGACCGGGACGCTGTTCCCCGCCCCTGGGAGTTCCCTGCCCCCGGGACATCCCGGCCACCGGGCCGGGGTCTGTGCGTCGCGCCCGTCTGGGGGTTTTCGGCGTGCCGTCGACACGCCCCGGACGCCGCACGCCGGCTGGGACGCCGTCTCGAAGCCCGGATGTCGCGGTCGGCGCTCGAACACCCGACCGCCGGACCGCCGGACCGGAACGCGTGCGCCGCGCCCGCGCGAAGGGGGACCCGCGCGGCGGGACAACCCCACCACCGGCGTCGATGACCGTCGGCCGGCCCCCGCCCCGCGACGGCGCGGCGTCCGTCGCGACGGACACGGCCACCGGTGGCGTCTGTCCGGTGACGGGGACGCCCCTTCGCGGCCTCACGCCGACGGCCGTCACCTGGGCGGTCTGCGACTGCCCAGCACGCACGGGCCCGGGTACGGCGGACGTTCCCGCTCACGGCCTCGTCGCCCAGCGACGGAACGCGGCCGGGCCCTTGTGGCCCGCCGAAGGATCCGGCCGACCCCGCCGGTCCGCTGAAACGGGCCTCCCCCGCAGCCGAGCGTCCTTCGCGGAACTCGGGAGGCCGTCACCCGTCCGGCTGCGGGCCCCGCCCCTGCCGGGAGGGCGCGGCGCACAGCGGCCTCCGTGGTCGTGCTTCCGCCCGCCGGAGGGCATGAGTCCGAGCCGTCTCAAAGGGGCAGCGGGGTCTCTCCGCCCCGCCCTACCCCGCCGCCGCGTCGATCGCCGCGAGCGACTTCCTGACCTGGCTGCGGTCGGTCGTGTACCAGAAGTCCGGCATCGAGGCCTTCAGATAGCTGCCGTAGCGTGCCGTGGCCAGGCGCGGGTCGAGGACCGCGACCACGCCCCGGTCGCCCGAGGCGCGGACCAGGCGGCCCGCGCCCTGGGCCATCAGCAGCGCCGCGTGCGTCGCGGCGACCGCCATGAAGCCGTTGCCGCCCGCCTCCTCCACGGCCTTCTGGCGGGCGCTCATCAGGGGGTCGTCCGGACGCGGGAAGGGGATCTTGTCCATGACCACCAACTGGCAGCTGGGCCCCGGGACGTCCACGCCCTGCCACAGCGACAGCGTGCCGAAGAGGCACGTCCGCGCGTCCGCGGCGAAGTTCTTGATCAGTTCGCCGAGCGTCTCCTCGCCCTGGAGGAGGATCGGGAACTCCGGGATCCGCGACCGCAGCTCCTCCGCCGCGAGCTGGGCCGCCCGCATCGAGGAGAACAGCCCCAGCGTGCGTCCGCCCGCCGCCTGGATCAGCTCCGTGAGCTCGTCCAGCATGTCCGTGCGGTCCCCGTCCCTGGCCGGGCGGGCCAGGTGCTTGGCGACGTACAGGATGCCCTGCCTGGGGTAGTCGAACGGCGAGCCGACGTCCACGCCCTTCCACTGCGGGAGGTCGTCCCCCTCGGCGCCCTCGGGACCGAGTCCCAGCGACGCCCCCACTCCGTTGAAGTCGCCGCCCAGCTTCAGCGTCGCGGACGTCAGCACGACGGAGCGGTCGGTGAACAGCTTCTCGCGCAGCAGCCCGGAGACCGACATGGGCGCGACCCGCAGCGACGCCCCGAAGCGGTCGTGCCGCTCGTACCAGACGACGTCCCACTCGGAGCCGTTGGTGATCCGCTCCGCCACGTCGTGGACGCTCTCCACCGAGGCCAGCGCCTGCTTGCGGACCGCGTCCTCGTCCTGGACGGACTTGTCGCGGGTGGAGCCGATCGCGGAGATCACCGTGCGGCACGCGTCGCGCAGCGCCATCAGGGCGTAGCCGAGGTCCTCCGGGATCTCCTCCAGCCGGCCGGGCAGGGCCAGCTCCATCAGCCGTTCGAAGCCCTCCGCGGCTGTCTGCAGCTGGTCGGCCGCCTTCTCGTTCACCAGCTTCGCCGCGCGCCGCACCGCGCGGTTCACCTGGCCCGGGGTGAGCTCGCCGGTGGCCACCCCGGTCACCCGGGAGACCAGCTCGTGCGCCTCGTCCACGATCAGCACCTCGTGCTGCGGCAGCACCGGCGCGCCCTCGATGGCGTCGATGGCGAGCAGCGCGTGATTGGTGACGATCACCTCGGCGAGCTTGGCGCGCTCACGGGCCGCCTCGGCGAAGCACTCCGCGCCGTACGCGCACTTCGTGGCGCCCAGGCACTCCCGCGAGGACACCGACACCTGGGACCAGGCCCGGTCGGACACGCCCGGCGTGAGGTCGTCCCGGTCGCCGCTCTCCGTCTCGTCCGACCAGTCACGCAGCCGCAGCAGGTCCTGGCCCAGCTTGCTGGTGGGCGCGGCCGCCTCGAACTGGTCGAAGAGGCCCTCCTCCTCGTCCTGCGGCACGCCCTCGTGCAGCCGGTGCAGGCACAGGTAGTTCGACCGGCCCTTGAGCATGGCGAACTCCGGGCGGCGGCGCAGCAGCGGATGCAGCGCCTCCACCGTGCGCGGCAGGTCCCGCTCCACCAGCTGCCGCTGGAGCGCCAGGGTGGCCGTCGCCACGACGACCCGCTCCCCGTGCGCGAGCGCGGGCACCAGGTAGCCCAGGGACTTGCCGGTGCCGGTGCCGGCCTGGACCAGCAGATGGGCGCCGTCGTCGATCGCCTCGGCGACGGCTTCGGCCATGGCCACCTGACCGGGGCGCTCCGTGCCGCCGACGGCAGTGACGGCAGCGTGCAGGAGTTCGGGGAGTGAGGGCTTCGTCATAGCCCGACCACCCTACGGCCCTTCACCGACAAAGGTGCGCGCACACCGAAGGCGGCGGAGGTGACCGGCGCCCCGCACCTGAAGCACCGCTCCGCATCCGAAGCACCGCCCGGCGCCCGAAGCACCGCCCCGGCGCGCGGTGCCCGGAGGGACCGCGGCCGCCACCGCGCCCGGCGGCCCCACGCCCCCACGCCCCCACGCCCCCACGCCGCGAGATCCACCCACGACGGCCAGGTCAGAAGCCTTGTAGCCGAACCGTTGCCGTTCCGTCGGACGCCCCCCACGGCGAACGCCTAGTGTGTGGTGCCGTCATCCCAAGCCGTCGGAGCAGCAGTGCGACTCGTCCGGGTCGGATGTGAAGACGGGCGCGGCACCACCATCGTTCATTCCAGGGGGAGTCCAGATCATGCGATCCATACGGCCGTCGTCCACCGCCCGCCGCGCGAGGAGGCCGTCGCGCGGAACCTCCCCCGTGCTGGCGGCGGTTGCCCTCGCCTCCGCGCTCGCACTGACCGCCACCGCATGCCAGTCGGGCGACACCGACGCGAGCGCGGACGCCTCCGCGACGGCCGCCGACGACGGCAAGTTCAAGATCCCGGACGACATCACGGACCGGCTCAAGGAGCACGGGATCGACCTCGACAAGTGGCGGGACGGGGCCTGGAAGGACTGGGACAAGGACAAGTGGCTGCGTGAGGCGCAGGACTTCGTCAACCCGATCATCGAGGACCTGTGGAACCCCGACCGCATGCGGGACGCCGACGAGCCCGACCAGCCCGAGGTCGACGAGAACGACGTCTCCGGCGACCAGGGCGTGACCGACCCGACGCCGGAGCCGGTGCAGGCGAAGGCCGTGCCGCCGTCGTACCACGAGAACGCGCCCACCGCGGGCAAGGTCTTCTTCGACTCCCCCGAGGGCACGATGGTCTGCTCCGCGACGGTGGTGCAGGACCCGGCCAACCCTGGCAAGTCCAACATGGTGTGGACGGCGGGCCACTGCGTGCACGCGGGCAAGAAGGGCGGCTGGTACCGCAACATCGCCTTCGTGCCGTCGTACAACGACTCGGGCCTGTCGGCGAAGGAGATCGAGGGCGCCTCCAAGGAGGAGGTCGCTCCGTACGGCGTCTGGTGGGGCGACTGGGCGCAGACCTCGGACCAGTGGATCGAGCAGGGCGGTGCGACGGGCGGTGACGGCGCCTCGTACGACTTCGCGGTCATCCATGTGACGCCGGAGGAGGGCGGCGACGGCAAGTCGCTGGAGGAAACGGTCGGTTCGGCCCTGCCGGTGGACTTCGACGCGCCCGCCGTGCCGAAGATCGAGGAGATGACGGCGATCGGTTACCCGGCCGCGCCGCCGTACGACGGGCAGACGATGTACTCGTGCGTGGACGAGCCGGGCCGGCTGTCGCTCGGCGCGTCCGACCCGACGATGTACCGCATCGGGTGCAGCATGACCGCCGGCTCCTCCGGCGGAGGCTGGATCGCGGCCGGTGAGAACGGCGAGCCGGCGCTGGTCTCCAACACCTCCATCGGGCCGGTGACGACCGGCTGGCTGGCCGGGCCGCGGCTCGGCGAGGAGGCCAAGAGCGTCTACGACGCGGTCAGCGGGAAGTTCGCCGGCCGGTGACCGGACGGCCCGCCCCGGGCGACGCCGCGCGCCCGGGGCGGACGGCGGCACGCTCCGAGGCGGAGCTGAGCGGCGCGGACGCCTCCGAGGTCGCCCCGTACGGCAACTGGTGGGCGGACTGGGCGTCGACGTCCGGCGGCCGGATCCGGGGCGGCTCGGCGAGCGGCGGCGACGGGGCGGCGTACGACTACGCCGTGCTGCACGTACAGCCGGAGCAGGGCTCCCGGTCGCTGGAGGAGACCGTCGGCACCGCGCTCGACGTGGACTTCTCCGGCCCGACCGCCGCCGAGGCGGGCACGGCGGGCGCCCGGGGCTGCCCGGCCGCGCCGCCGTACGACGGGCTGCGGATGTTCACGTGCCTGGACACACCGGGCCGGTTCTCGATCGCCCCGGACCCGCCGGACAGGTACCGCATCGGCTGCACGACGACCGGCGGCTCGTCCGGCGGCGGCTGGTTCCGGGTGGGCGACGGCATGACGGTGCTGGTGTCCGACACCTCGATCGGTCCGCTGGACCACACCTGGCTCGCGGTACCGCGCCTCGGCGCGGACGCCGAGGCGCGGTACCGGAACATGAGCGAGACCTACGGCGGCCGCTGAGCCGCGCAGGACGAGGGCCCGCCCCCTGCCGGTGTGGCGGGGGGCGGGCCCTCGTCCGTGTCCGCGGTCCGGGTCAGCCGGCCGGGGTGGGTACGTACGGCGCGAACTCCGCCGCCAGCTCCTCGTGCACCCGCACCTTGAGCAGCGTGCCCTCCGGGGTGTGCTCCTCGGAGATCACCTCGCCCTCGTCGTGCGCGCGGGCGACCAGCTTGCCCTGGGTGTACGGCACGAGGGCCTCGATCTCCACCGACGGGCGGGGCAGCTCGCTGTCGATCAGGGCGAGCAGCTCCGGGATGCCCCGGCCGGTACGGGCCGATACGGCGATGGAGCGCTTCTCCACCCGCAGCAGCCGCTGGAGCGTCAGCGGGTCCGCCGCGTCCGCCTTGTTGATCACGACGATCTCGGGCACGCCGGTGGCGCCGACGTCCCGGATCACCTCGCGCACGGCGGCGAGCTGCTCCTCCGGGTTCGGGTGCGAGCCGTCCACCACGTGGAGGATCAGGTCGGAGTCGCCGACCTCCTCCATGGTGGAGCGGAACGCCTCGACCAGGTGGTGCGGCAGGTGCCGGACGAAGCCGACGGTGTCGGCCAGCGTGTACAGCCGGCCGCTCGGGGTCTCGGCCCGGCGCACGGTCGGGTCGAGGGTGGCGAACAGGGCGTTCTCCACCAGCACGCCCGCCCCGGTGAGGCGGTTGAGCAGCGAGGACTTGCCCGCGTTGGTGTAGCCCGCGATGGCGACGGACGGCACCTTGTGGCGCTTGCGCTCCTGGCGCTTGAGATCGCGGCCGGTCTTCATCTCCGCGATCTCCCGGCGCATCTTCGCCATCTTCTCGCGGATCCGGCGCCGGTCCGTCTCGATCTTGGTCTCACCGGGACCACGGGTGGCGAGGCCGCCGCCCTTGCCGCCGCCCATCTGCCGGGACAGCGACTGACCCCAGCCGCGCAGCCGCGGCAGCATGTACTGCATCTGCGCGAGCGCGACCTGCGCCTTGCCCTCTCGGGACTTGGCGTGCTGGGCGAAGATGTCGAGGATCAGGGCCGTACGGTCGATGACCTTGACCTTGACGACGTCCTCGAGGTGGATGAGCTGACCCGGGCTGAGCTCACCGTCGCAGATGACGGTGTCCGCACCCGACTCGAGCACGATGTCGCGCAGCTCCTCGGCCTTGCCGGAGCCGATGTAGGTGGCCGCGTCCGGCTTGTCCCGGCGCTGGATCACGCCGTCGAGGACGAGAGCGCCCGCCGTCTCTGCGAGGGCGGCGAGCTCCGCGAGGGAGTTCTCGGCGTCCTGCGCGGTGCCCGAGGTCCACACCCCGACGAGCACGACCCGCTCCAGACGGAGCTGCCGGTACTCGACCTCGGTGACGTCCTCGAGCTCGGTGGAGAGGCCCGCCACGCGGCGCAGGGCCGCGCGCTCGGAGCGGTCGAACTGGTCGCCGTCCCGCTCTCCGTCGATCTCGAGGCTCCAGGCGACGTCCTCTTCCATCAGGGCATCGGCCCGAAGACCCTCGGGATGGCTGTACGCGAAGCGCTTGGTGTCCTGGGAAGGGGAAGAAGAGGAGGTCATTGGGTCCTTACGTCGTTGGGTTGCCGTCTGCGGCGACGGATCCGGCCGGACGGCCTTCCGTCACTGTCCACAACGTCCGGGTACCCCGGGACATTCCCGTTTCCCCTGTCGCGCGGACCCGACGATCGTCGCACGGCACGGCCCGTCTCGTCACCGTGTTATTCCCCGCCCGCGTCCGGCCGATGCCCGTGCGGGCCGGGCAGGTGCTCGTGCGTGCCGGAGCCGGGCGCGTCCGTCGCGGCCCGGACGGAGGACCGCCAGTCCGGGTGACCTGGCATCGGCGGGGTCTTCCCGTCGTGAAGCCAGGCGTGCAGGAAGCCGGTGAGGTCACGGTCGGCGGTCTCGGAGGCCAGCCGGACGAAGTCGGCGGTCGAGGCGTTGCCGTCGCGGTGCCGGACGACCCAGGCGCGCTCCAGCCGGTCGAACGCCTCCGGGCCGATCTCCTGGCGCAGCGCGTACAGCACCAGCGCGGCGCCGCCGTAGACGCCCGGACGGAAGATGCCGGCCTTCCGGCCCGGCTCGGGCGGTTTCGGCGCGGCGGGCGGTCCTCCCGCGGCGCGCCAGGCGTCGGAGGACTCGTACGCGGCCCGCATCCGGGCCTCCAGGGATCTGCCGCCGCGCTCCTCGGCGTACAGCGCCTCGTACCAGGTGGCGTGCCCCTCGCTGAGCCACAGGTCGGCCCAGGTGCGGGGGGTGACGCTGTCGCCGAACCACTGGTGGGCCAGCTCGTGCACCATGATCGACTCGACGTACCAGGCGGGCAGGGCGGGGTCGGTGAACAGGTCGCGCTCGAAGAGGGAGAGCGTCTGGGTCTCCAGGGCGAAGCCGGTGGAGGCCTCGGCGAGCAGCAGGCCGTAGGTGGCGAAGGGGTAGCGGCCGACCCGCTCCTCCATCCAGGAGATCTGTCCCGGCGTTCTCGCCAGCCACGGCTCGAGGGCCGCGCGGTGCTCGGTGGGGACGACGTCCCGCAGCGGCAGGTCGTGCGGCCCGGTGCGGTGCAGCACGGTGGAGCGGCCGATGGACACCTGGGCGAGTTCGGTGGCCATGGGATTGCGGGTCCGGTAGCTCCAGGTGGTGGTGCCGGGGGCGCGGTCGACGGCGGTGGGCAGGCCGTTGGCGACGGCGGTGTGGCCCTCCGGGACGGTGATCCGGAAGGTGAACATCGCCTTGTCCGAGGGGTGGTCGTTGCACGGGAACACCAGGTGGGCGGCGTCGGCCTGGTTGGCCAGGGCGAGTCCGTCGGCGGTGCGCACCCAGCCGCCCTCGCGGTCCCCGGGTCCGGGGTCGCTGGTGTGCCGGACGGTGATGCGCACCGACTCGCCCCGGTCGAGGTCGTCGTCGGGGGTGATCACCAGGTCCTCGCCCGCGCCGGTGAAGGCGGCCGGCTCGCCGTCGACCTCGACCGAACGGACCGTGCCGTGGGCGAAGTCCAGGTTGAGCCGGTCGAGGTCGGCGGTGATCCGTGCGTCGAGGGTGGTGACGGCCTCGAGCGGCCGGTCGTTGCGGCCGGGATAGGTGAGGTCCAGGTCGTACGCCTGGACGTCGTAGCCGGGGTTGCCGAGGTGCGGGAAGAGGGGGTCGCCGATGCCGAGCGGTTCGGCGGGGGCGCTCGCGGCGACCAGGCAGACGCCGGTCGCGGAGGCGAGCAGTGCCTGGGCGGTGTGCCGGCGGCGGTGGGCGCGGGGTGCCGGGCGCCGGGGGGCGCGCGGGGCGGGATGGCGGGAGGTGAGCAGGGCGGGGTGGCGGGAGGTGAGGGGCATGCCTCACGGCTATCAGCGCGCGCGGGCGCGGCTGCGGCGGCGCGCTCCCGACCCACCCGATCGGGTAATCACACCGCAGAGGGCCGTGCGCCGGGTGCCGTCACCGGGGGGCGGCGGCACAGGGGCGGCTCAGACGCCCGGCGCCTGCGGCTGCGCCCGGCTCACGTCGTACACGCCCGCCACGTTGCGCATGGCGCGCATCAGGGAGGGCAGCCGGGCGGCGTCGGGGAGCTGCACGGTGTAGGTGTGGCGCACCTGCTGCCGGTCCGGCGGTTCGACGGTCGCGGAGACGATCTCGGCGCCCTCCGTGGCCATCGCCTCGGTGAGGTCCGCGAGCAGATGCGGCCGGACGAACGACTCCGCCACCAGCGTGACCCGGCACTCGGCGTCCTCGCCCCAGCGCACGCCGACCTCCGTGCGGCCCGCGCTCCTCATCCGCGCCACCGCCGGGCACTCCGTCCGGTGCACGGTGACCGCTCCCCCGCGCACCGCGAAGCCGGTGACCTCGTCGGGCGGTACGGGAGTGCAGCAGCCGGCCAGCCGTACGGTCGCGCCGTCCCGGTCGACCAGCACCTGGGCGGCGGCGGGGCGCCCGGAGTCCGTGTCCTCGGCGCCGGACGGCTGGAGGGCCCGCGGGGCGTCCGGCTCGGGCGGGCGGGCGGCCTCGATGTCGTCCGCCGGGGTCCGGGCGTCCGTCACGGACGTGCCGTCCTCCGGTGCGGGGTGGGCGGCGAGCCACCGCTGGATGGCGATGCGGGCCGCCGGGGTGGTCGCGTGGTCCAGCCACTCCCGGGACGGCGCGGAGGCCGCGTCCTGGTCCATGAGGAGCTGGACGGTGTCCCCGTCCTTGAGGACCGTGCTCAGCGTGGCCAGCCGTCCGTTGACCCGGGCGCCGATGCAGGCGTGAGCGTCCTCGCCGTACTGCGCGTAGGCGGCGTCCACGCAGGTCGCGCCCTCGGGCAGGCCCAGGGTGCCGCCGTCGGGGCGGAAGACGGTGATCTCCCGGTCCTGGGCGAGGTCCTCGCGGAGGGTGGACCAGAAGGTGTCGGGGTCGGACGCGGCCTGCTGCCATTCGAGCAGCCGGGAGAGCCAGCCGGGGCGGGTGGGGTCGACGCGTTCGCCGTCGCCGGCGGACTGCTCCTCCGGCGGGGCTGCGTAGGGGTTGCCGAGCGCGACGACGCCCGCCTCGGCGACCTTGTGCATCTGGTGGGTGCGGATGAGGACCTCGACGACCTGCCCGTCCTCGCCGGCCACCGCGGTGTGCAGCGACTGGTAGAGGTTGAACTTGGGGACGGCGATGAAGTCCTTGAACTCCGAGACCACCGGCGTCATACAGGTGTGCAGCTCGCCCAGCACGGCGTAGCAGTCGGCGTCCTCGTTCACCAGCACCAGCAGCCGGCCGAAGTCGGCGCCGCGCAGCGGGCCGCGCTTGCGGGACACGCGGTGCACGGAGACGAAGTGCCGTGGGCGGATGAGGACTTCGGCCGGGATGTCGGCCTCCCGGAGCACCTTGCGGACGTCGGCGGCGACGTCGGCGAGGGGGTCGTCCTCGCGGGCGGCGTTGCGGACGATCAGCTCGCGTGTCCGCTTGTACTCCTCGGGGTGGAGGATGGCGAAGACGAGGTCCTCCAGTTCCGTCTTGAGCGCCTGGACGCCGAGCCGTTCGGCGAGCGGGATGAGCACGTCACGTGTCACCTTGGCGATGCGTTCCTGCTTGGCAGGGCGCATCACGCCGAGGGTGCGCATGTTGTGCAGCCGGTCGGCGAGTTTGATCGACATCACACGGACGTCGTTGCCGGTGGCGACCAGCATCTTGCGGAAGGTCTCGGGTTCGGCTGCGGCGCCGTAGTCGACCTTCTCCAGTTTGGTGACGCCGTCGACGAGGTAGCGCACCTCCTCGCCGAACTCCTTGCCCACCTGGTCGAGCGTGACGTCGGTGTCCTCGACGGTGTCGTGCAGCAGTGAGGCGGTCAACGTCGTCGTCTCGGCGCCGAGTTCGGCGAGGATGAGGGTGACGGCGAGCGGGTGGGTGATGTACGGCTCGCCGCTCTTGCGCATCTGTCCCCGGTGCGAGGACTCCGCGAGGAGATAGGCGCGGCGCAGCGGTTCGAGGTCGGCGTCGGGGTGGTGGGCGCGGTGGGCCTCGACGACGTGGCCGATGGCGTCGGGCAGCCGGTCACGGGCGGAGGACGACCCCATCAGGGCGGCGCGGCCCAGCCGGCGCAGATCGAGCCGGGGGCGGGACTTGCGGCGCGTCCCGGCCGGTGTGGCGTGACCCGGTGCGAGCGGGCCCGGGGTCGCAGGTTTCGCGGCCTCCGCGTTCATGAGCACCTCCGGCTGCGTGGGTCCGGCGGACGGCGCCCCAGGGCGGACGTGGGCCTGGGGGACGGCGTTGATCCCCCGTCCGGGCCGGTGCTTGATGCTATCCAGCCGCACGGGGTCGGACCGGCCGCCTCCGGCCGACCGTGAAACGGATCACTCCAAAGAGCGACGGACCGTCCACGGTCGTTTTCACGCCATCGGGTGGGCGGAGCGCCGTGATCTCGAAGTCCCGCACCCGCTCTGTCCTGCGGATCGACGGCGGGGCGGGCCTGAGGGCGGAAGATCGTACAGCGCATCGTTCAGTGGAGGGCGTTCTCCAGCCACTCGGTCTCGATCGTGCCTTCGGCGACGATGACCGCGGGACCGGTCATCTCGATCTGGCCGTCGGGCTGTTCGGTGATCACGAGGGTGCCGCCGGGGAGGTCCACGGTGTACGTCACCGGCAGGCCGGTGTCGTGCGGGTCCACACCGTCGCGGCGCGCGGCGGCCACGGCGACGGCGCACGCCCCGGTGCCGCAGGACCGGGTCTCGCCGGCCCCGCGTTCGTGCACGCGCATCGCGACGTGCCGGGGGCCCCGGTCGACGACGAACTCCACGTTCACGCCGTCCGGGTAGGCGGCGGCCGGGGCGTAGGAGGGCGCGGTGAACAGGTCGCCCGCGTCGGCCAGGTCGGCGACGAAGGCCACGGCGTGCGGGTTGCCCATGTTGACGTTGCGCGCGGGCCAGCTGCGCGCGCCGACGCGCACGGTGACGTCGCCGTCGGGGAGGACCGCGCGGCCCATGCCGACGGTGATGTCGCCGTCCTTGGCGATGTGCACGGTCTTCACGCCGCCGCGCGTGGCGATCGCGAGGTCGCCCTCGCCGACGTGTCCGGCGTGCCGGAGGTAGCGGGCGAAGACGCGGACGCCGTTGCCGCACATCTCCGCGACGGAGCCGTCGCCGTTGCGGTAGTCCATGAACCACTCGGCCTCGTCCGCCATGGACCGCGCCTCGGGGTGGGCCGCGGACCGCACCACGTGCAGCAGCCCGTCGCCTCCGATGCCCGCGCGCCGGTCGCACAGGGCGGCGACGGCCGCCGGCGACAGGTCGACGGCGTTCTCCGGGTCCGGGACGATCACGAAGTCGTTCTCCGTGCCGTGCCCCTTGAGGAAGGCGATCCGCGTGCTCATTCTTCGATCCTACGGGGTGCGGCGGAGGCGGGGCCTCGGCCTGTGGACAACGGGATCGGGGGACGGGGACGGCGTCGCGGGACCGCACGGCCGGCACAGACGGGCCCGGGGGCGCGGCGGCGGGAGCGGGCGGGGCACGGGGCACGGAGGCCGGCACGGGCGGCTCGCGGGGGTGCGGGGGCGGCACGAGCGGGCCACGGGAACGGACGGGCCGGTGAAGACGGGCGCGGGATCGCGGGGGCTCAGCGCAGGCGGGCCACGCGCCACACGGCGAGGGCGACCACCGCCACGACCATCACGGCGTAGGCGGCCACGACCCGCCAGTCGGACTTGCGGTCCGAGCCGCAGGCGGACAGGCCCGGCCAGGTGTGGCCGACCTTGCGGGCGGCCATCATGCCCCAGCCGGCCGCGCAGGAGCAGATCAGCAGGCCCAGCATGGCGATCACCGCACCGCTGTCGCCGAAGTCGAAGGCCAGCGGGAAGGCGAACATCAGCGAGCCGAGCGCGCCGAGCCCGACGATCGGGGCGAGCTGCCAGACGCGCAGCCGGCGCTGCGGGCGCAGCTCGACCTCGACCTCGTCCCCGCCGGTGAACATCTCCTCCGGCTCGGGGCCGTCGTCGGTCACACCGCCCTGCGTCTCCTCGGGCCCGTCGGGGCTGAGACGGTCGGTCTCCGGCTCCGTGGCATCCCGCTCGGTGGTGAGGTTCTGCTCGGTGCTGTGTGCGGTGTCGCGAGGGCCGGCCTCCATCGCCACGCGCCCTCCCAACTTAGGACTTCACTGGTCGATCGAAGCTTGATGATGGCACGGCGTCACAGGCCCGGATGACGGCCTGGGCGTCCCGATGCCAGGACGTGATCAGGCTGTAACCGGTCGTTCGACCAACGACATCGCGAGCCGCGGAAGTTCCCCGAGGTCCGCCGCGGCCCCACTCAACCAGTGCACCCGCGGATCGCGCCTGAACCATGAATCCTGGCGGCGCGCGAAGCGCTTGGTGGCACGGACGGTCTCGGTGCGTGCCTCCTCCAGGGTGCACTCGCCGGCAAGTGCGGCGAGCACCTGCTGGTAGCCGAGGGCGCGTGACGCCGTACGCCCCTCGCGCAACCCCTGCGCCTCGAGTGCGCGCACTTCTTCGACGAGCCCGGCCTCCCACATCCGGTCGACCCTGCGGGCGATGCGCTCGTCGAGTTCGGGGCGGGCCACGTCGACGCCGATCTGGAGCGTGTCGTAGACCGAGTCGTGGCCGGGGAGGTTGGCGGTGAAGGGCCGCCCCGTGATCTCGATGACCTCGAGCGCGCGGACGATGCGGCGGCCGTTGCCCGGCAGGATCGCCCGGGCGGCCTCCGGGTCGGCCGCGGCGAGCCGGGCGTGCAGCGCCCCGGGGCCGCGCAGGGCCAGCTCCTCCTCCAGACGCGCCCGGACACCGGGGTCGGTGCCGGGGAACTCCAGGTTGTCGACGGCCCCGCGGACGTACAGGCCGGAGCCGCCGACCAGGATCGGCCAGCGTCCGGCGGCGAGCAGCGCGTCGATCCGCTCCCGGGCCATCCGCTGGTACTCGGCGACGGAGGCGGTCTCGGTGACGTCCCAGACGTCGAGGAGGTGGTGCGGGACGCCGCCGCGCTCCTCGGGCGTCAGCTTGGCGGTGCCGATGTCCATCCCCCGGTAGAGCTGCATGGAGTCGGCGTTGACGACCTCGCCGCCGAGTCGCTGGGCCAGGAAGACGCCCAGATCGGACTTTCCGGCCGCCGTGGGTCCGACGACGGCGATGACGCGGGGGGCGAGGGGTGCGCTGCTCACCGATCCAGTCTCCCAAACCTCCGGGGCCGCTCTCGATCGGGTTACGTGACGCGGGGTCCGCCGGGTCGTTGCCCGTTCGAGGTTCCTGCCGCCGGACCGCGGTGGCACTCGCCCGGCTCACACGGATGGACACACCGGGCTACGCGGAATTTCGCCCGCACGAGTAACGTATGGAGTGGATATGGGCGTTTTTGCACGACTTTTTCGGAGGTCGAAGACCACGGGAGAGACAGCGGCGGCCGAGGCCCGGACCGACGGGGAGAAGGCCGGGACCGGCACGGACGACACGGCGGCGACGGCGCAGCCCGAGGCCGCGGCCGACGGCGCACCGGAGACCTCCGGGGCCACGGTGACGGAGTCCTCCCCCGAGTCGTCCCCGGAGTCCTCCCCGGCGAAGGAGTCCGGCGAGGGCGCCGTCACGGAGAGCGTCGAGATCCCGAAGCAGCAGTCCGGCAAGGCCGCCGACAGCGAAGCCGGCGAGGGCGCCCGCACGTAGCGTGCCGCGAGGGAAGGTGCACCATGGGTCTCCTGGACAATCTGAAGGCCAAAATCGGTCCCGCCAAGGACAAGGTCTCCGGCCTCGCGCAGCAGCACGAGGACAAGATCCAGCACGGCCTGGACAAGGCGGCACAGACCGTCGACCGGCGGACCAAGGGCAAGTACAGCGACCGGATCCAGTCGGGCACGGGCAGGGCCAAGGAGGCCGTGGACCGCTTCACGCACAAGAACGACCCCGGTCCGGAGGCGGGCGGCGGCACGCCTCCGCCGGCCGGACCGCCGCCCGCCTCCTGAGCGGCACGAACGGCGGACGGCCGGGGCGGCTCGCCCCGGCCGTCCGCCGTTCCGCGTGCGGGTCTACGACCAGGTGGCGACCAGGTAGCCCACGCCGTACGGGGCGTCCTCGTGGAGCAGCGCGCCCGACAGCCCGGCGGTACCGTCGGCCGCTCCGGCCAGCACCTGCCAGGGCGCACGGCCGGACACCTTCAGCTCGCGCGCCAGCCCGGTGTCCAGCGCGCGCAGGGCTGCCGCGTCGGCCGAGCCGAGCGCGCGGGCGATCTCCGCGTCGAAGGGCTCCGCACGCTCGTCCAGGTAGCCGGGCGCCTTCACGGTGCGGCAGGCGCTGGCGTCGCCCATCACGAGCATGGCCACCCGCTCCGCCCGGCCGGCCAGCCGCCGCCCTTCCTCGACACACGCGTCGGGCGTGAGGGACTCCCCCACGCCCCGCCCTTCGACGGGGGCGCCGGCCCACCCGGTCCGCCCCAGCAGCCAGGCGCCCACGGCGAGCCCGTACGGCAGTTCCCCGCCGGCCGCGCCGTCGCCCTCCCCCAGCCGCACGTCCAGCCGGACGCCGAAGCGGCGGAAGGAGCCGGGGGCGCCCGCCGGATAAGCGCGTGTCCCGGTGCCGTCGTCCGGGCCCACGACCACGAGCAGGTCGGGGCGGGCGGCGGCGAGCACGCCGAGCGCGTCCGTGCAGGCGGCGCGCGCGGCGTCCAGCTCCTGGGCGGCGCCGGCGGCGACCTCCGGCACGAGCAGCGGCGGGCAGGGGCAGACTGCGGCGGCGACAAGCATGATCAGCAGCCTACTGCGGCCGTCCGGACCCGCCCCGCCGGGCGGTGCCGCGGGGGGCGGGCCTCCACGGCACGCGGACGGGTTCAGTCGACGGCGCAGCCGCCGCTGACCGCCGGCAGCGGCTCGGGCACACCCACCTTGGGCAGGCCGAGCAGCACGCCCGCGGGCTTGGCCGCCTTCTCCGTCCTGCGCTTCTCCCAGGCGTCGCCCGCGCGGGTGCGGCGCACGCCGAGGACGGGGCCCTCGGCGAGGAGGTGGTGCGGTGCCGCGTAGGTGACCTCGACGGTGACCACGTCGCCGGGGCGGACCTCCTGGTCGGGCTTGGTGAAGTGCACCAGGCGGTTGTCGGGGGCGCGGCCGGAGAGGCGGTGGGTGGTGTCGTCCTTACGGCCCTCGCCCTCGGCGACCATCAGCTCCAGGGTGCGGCCGACCTGCTTCTTGTTCTCCTCCCAGGAGATCTCCTCCTGGAGGGCGACGAGACGCTCGTAGCGCTCCTGGACGACCTGCTTGGGGATCTGCCCGTCCATCTCGGCGGCCGGGGTGCCGGGCCGCTTGGAGTACTGGAAGGTGAACGCCTGGGCGAAGCGGGCCTCGCGGACGACGTGCAGGGTCTGCTGGAAGTCCTCCTCGGTCTCGCCGGGGAAGCCCACGATGATGTCGGTGCTGATCGCCGCGTGCGGGATGGCGGCGCGGACCTTCTCGATGATCCCGAGGAAGCGCTCCTGCCGGTAGGAGCGGCGCATCGCCTTGAGGACGGGGTCGGAGCCGGACTGCAGCGGCATGTGGAGCTGCGGCATCACGTTGGGCGTCTCGGCCATGGCGGCGATGACGTCGTCGGTGAAGTCACGGGGGTGCGGGGAGGTGAAGCGGACCCGCTCCAGGCCGTCGATCTTCCCGCAGGCGCGCAGCAGCTTGCTGAACGCCTCGCGGTCGCCGATGTCGGAGCCGTAGGCGTTGACGTTCTGGCCGAGCAGGGTGACCTCCGAGACGCCCTCGGCGACCAGGGCCTCGATCTCCGCGAGGATGTCGCCGGGGCGGCGGTCCTTCTCCTTGCCGCGCAGGGCGGGGACGATGCAGAAGGTGCAGGTGTTGTTGCAGCCGACGGAGATCGACACCCAGGCGGCGTAGGCGCTCTCGCGCCGGGTGGGCAGCGTGGAGGGGAACGCCTCCAGCGACTCGGCGATCTCGACCTGCGCCTCCTCCTGGACGCGGGCGCGCTCCAGCAGCACCGGCAGCTTGCCGATGTTGTGCGTGCCGAAGACGACGTCCACCCAGGGGGCGCGCTTGACGATGGTGTCCCGGTCCTTCTGCGCGAGGCAGCCGCCGACCGCGATCTGCATGCCGGGGCGGCTCGCCTTCTTCGGCGCGAGGTGGCCCAGGTTGCCGTACAGCTTGTTGTCGGCGTTCTCGCGCACGGCGCAGGTGTTGAACACGACGACGTCGGCGTCGCCGTCGGAGCCCTCGGAGGCGCGGACGTACCCGGCGTCCTCCAGCAGCCCGGCGAGGCGCTCGGAGTCGTGGACGTTCATCTGACACCCGTAGGTGCGAATCTCGTAGGTCCTGGTCGAGAGAACGTCCACGGCGGGGCTCCGGTCACTGCTGCTGGTCATGGCAACAAGGGTAGGCGTTTCCCGGAGCGGCTCCGCCCCGCGTTCCCCTCGGCCGCGTACCGCCAGGTGGCTCAGCCGCGTACGGCCAGGTGACAGGCGGAAACCCAGAGGGCCGCCGCGCACGCCAGGCCGACCACGAGCTGGACGGTCCCGGCCGGCGGACCGGCCAGGGCCGGCACGGCGCCGACGGCCGCCACCGCCGTCGTCAGCGCGCCCGTCCACCGGTACTGCCACTGGTCGTACAGCCGGGCGAGCGGGAAGAAGTGCAGCCCCACGACGAGCGCGATGCCGGCCGGGACGAAGGCCGGGCGTCCGGAGGCGTGGGCCGCGGCGACGACGACGATGACGGCCAGCAGCTCGGGGGCGTTCACGACGCCCGCCCCGCGGGCCCAGTTCTCCGGCAGGTCCACCGTCCGGGGCGAGGGCCGGGCGTCCTTGCGGAGCCCCAGGTACAGCGCGCCGGCTGTGATCCCGAGCGCCGCCACCACGATGGACAGCGGCACGACGTCGGTCACCGAGCCGGTCGCGGAGGCGCCCGCGAGGGCCCGGGCCAGGGCGAACAGGGAGAGCACGACGGTGCCCCTGCGCCGCAGCCGCCGGGTGAGCGCGAGGCACTCGGCGTCGGCGGCGGACGGCGTCGGCGAGGAGCCGGCGGAGGACGTCATCGGTGGGAGCTACAGCGACCGCGCCGACCCGGCCTGGACTTTTCCCGCTTCACGGTCCGCATGCCCTGCGGGCGGCCCGCCCGACCCTGCCGTCGCAGCACCGCCCTCACGTCCGGGACCTCGTGACGGCCGCCCTCGAGGACCGTGCCGTCGGGGCCGCGCTCGGTCAGGTCGGAGCGGTGGACCTGCGCGATCGCCGTGTCGGGACCGATGCCGTGGACCCGGGCGACGCCGTCGGCGACGCGGACCACGTCGGCCGGTTCGTGGGCGAACCGGCCGAGGGGGCCCGTGACCGGCGCCTCGGCCACCTCCCTGGCCTCCTCCGCGAGCGATCGGCCGCCGCGGTGGGCGGCGAGGTCCGGCGGAATCCCGGTCGGGGTGCCGTGGGCGTCCGGCCCGAGGGCGCGGTGGAACGCGCGGACCATGCCGACGGGGACGGCACCACGGTGGGGACGGTAACGGCCGGCTCGGACATCACCGGGCGGTCCTGTGAGTTCCGCCCTGGTCAGCGGGCCACCGGGCTGGCAGGATCGCGGCCATGTCCCACGTGCTGTCCCCCATCGGCAGGCGGCGGGCCCTGCGGGGCACGGCCGCCGGTCTGGTGGTGCTCGGGCTGCTGCTGTGGTGGCTGGCGCCCTGGCGTGAGGAGCCGCCCGGCGGGACGATCACGATGAGCACGGGCACCCGCGCCGGCGTCTACCAGAAGTACGGCGAGCTGCTGCGCACCGCGCTCGGCAAGGACATGCCCGGTCTGACGGTGCGGCTGGAGACCAGCGACGGCTCCTGGGAGAACGTCCGCCGGGTCGCCACCGGGCAGGCCGACTTCGCCTTCGCGGCGGCCGACGCCGTGGAGACGTACCGGCAGGAGGACCGCACCGGCGCCGGCCGGCTGCGTGGGGTGGCACGCCTGTACGACGACTACGTGCAGCTCGCCGTCGCGCCCGACTCGGGCATCCGTACGCTCGCCGACCTGCGGGGCAAGCGGGTCGCCATAGGGCCGCCGAAGTCCGGGGTGCGGCTCATCGCCAACCGGCTGCTGCGGGCGGCCGGCATCGACCCGGAGCGGGACATCGTGCCGTCCGCGGACGGCATCGACACCGGCCCCGGGCGCCTGGGGCACGGTCTGGACGCCTTCTTCTGGTCGGGTGGGCTGCCCACGGACGGTCTGAAGACGTACGCCGAGGAGTCCGCGCTGCGGTTCGTGCCGATCGACGCCTCCCTCGTCGCGAAGCTGCACGACCAGGGCGGCGCCACCCGCCACTACCGCGCGACCAACATGCCGGAGTCGGCCTACCCGGGCAGTCAGCTCGGCTCGGCCGTGCCGACCATGGCGGTCTCCAACCTGCTGATCACCCACGCGGACGCGGACCCCCGGCTCACCGAGTGGCTGACCCGGATCGTGCTGAAGAGCCGCGACGGCATAGGCGCCCACGTGCACTCCGCGCAGCTCGTCGACGTGCGCACCGCCATCTACACCGATCCGCTGCGGCTGCACGAGGGCGCCCGCCGGTACTACCGGTCCGTCAAGCCCTGACCGGCCGCCTCCCCCGCGGGGGCGTTGCGCGGCACGGTCACGGTCACCCGCAGTCCGTGCGGCTCGTGCGGCTCGTAGGAGAGGGAGCCGCCGCCCGCTGCGAGCAGGGCCCGGGAGATGGACAGGCCGAGGCCCGAGCCCTTGATGTTCTGGTGCCGCCCGCTGCGCCAGAAGCGGTCGCCGATGCGGGTCAGCTCCTCGTCGGTCAGTCCGGGGCCGTTGTCGGCGACGACGATGGTCGCCGTGTCGCCGTCGGGGGCGACGGTCACCTCGACCGTCTCGCCCGCCGGGGTGAACTTCACGGCGTTGTCGATGACCGCGTCCAGCGCGCTGGACAGCGCCACCGGGTCCGCCCACGCGGTGGTCGGCGGACAGACGCCGGTCAGCGTCACGTCCTTGGCGTCGGCGGACGGCGACCAGGCGGCGACCCGCTCGGCGGCCACGGCGCCGATGTCGACGATCTGCAGGGCGGGCTCGCTGTGCTCGGCGAGGGCCAGGTCGAGCAGGTCGTCCAGGACCTGCGCCAGCCGTCTGCCCTCGGCCTGCACGGAGGCGATCTCCTCGTTGTCCTCGGGCAGTTCCAGGGCGAGCAGTTCGATGCGCAGCAGCAGCGCGGACAGCGGGTTGCGCAACTGGTGGGAGGCGTCGGCGACGAAGGCGCGCTGCTGTTCCAGCACGTTCTCGACGTTGTCCGCCATCTCGTTGAAGGAGCGCGCGAGCCGGCGCAGCTCGGGAGGTCCGCCGGCCACCGCGACGCGGGACTTCAGGCGGCCGGTGGCGATGTCGTGGGTGGTGGCGTCGAGGACGCGCACCGGCCGCAGCACCCAGCCGGTGAGCCGGAGCGCCGCGCCGACGGCCAGCAGCATCGCGGCCGCCTCCCCCGCGGCGATGACCAGCCAGCCCTGGAGGATGCGGGACCGCATCTGCCCGGTGGGCGAGTCGGTGACCACGACCGCGACGACGTCGCCGTCCCGGATGACCGGCGAGGCGACCACGAGGCTGCGCCGCTGCCAGGGCCACACCTGCTCGGGGTCGTGGCTGCGGCGGCTGAGCAGCGCCTCCTTGAAGGCGTCCCGGACCTCGCCGGTGCGGGGCAGGAAGAAGTCCTCCGGGGCGTGCGCCATGGGGGCGTCGTTGCGGTAGAAGACGCCGGCGCGGATGCCGTAGACCTTGTGGTAGCTGCGCAGTTCGCTGCTGAGGGTCTCGCGGCGCTCGTTGACGTCGCCGCCGGAGGTGTCGGCGGGCTCGGTGACGAACTGGGCGAGGGCCGCGAAGCGGGCGGTGTCGTCGATCCGGTCGACGACGACCTTCTGCTGCTGGGCGCCGGCGAGGCTCACCGCGAGCGGCACGCCGAGGGCGAGCAGGACGGCCGCCATCAGGACGATGAGCAGCGGCAGCAGACGTGTGCGCACCCGGCCCCGCTACGCCGTGGGCGCGACGAGCCGGTAGCCGACGCCGCGCACGGTCTCGATCAGGGCGGGCATGCGGAGCTTGGAGCGCAGGGAGGCCACGTGCACCTCCAGGGTGCGGCCGGTCCCCTCCCAGCTGGTGCGCCACACCTCGCTGATGATCTGCTCCCGGCGGAAGACCACCCCCGGACGCTGGGCCAGCAGCGCGAGCAGATCGAACTCCTTCCGGGTGAGCTGGACGGGCGTGCCGTTGACGCTGACCTGCCGGGTGGGCAGCTCGATGCGCACCGGGCCGAGGAGCAGCTCGGTCTCGGTCGAGCCGGTGGGCTCCTCGTGGACGGTGCGGCGGCTGACGGCGTGGATCCGGGCGAGCAGCTCCCCGGTGTCGTACGGCTTCACCACGTAGTCGTCGGCGCCGAGGTTGAGGCCGTGGATGCGGGAGCGCACGTCGGAGCGCGCGGTGACCATGATCACGGGGGTGCCGGTGCGCTTGCGTATCTTGCCGCACACCTCGTATCCGTCCTGGTCGGGCAGGCCCAGGTCGAGCAGGACGACGCCGAAGCCGTCGCTCTCGGGTACGAGCGCCTGGAGGGCCTCCTCGCCGCTGCGCGCGTGGGTGACGTCGAAGCCGTGACGGGCCAGGACGGCCGACAGGGCCGCGGCGACGTGGTTGTCGTCCTCGACGAGCAGCAGTCTCACCAGGGCCTCCTTCAATTCATCGGCCGTACGTCCGCGGGTGTTTCCCTGCACGTGCGCACGCGGGGTGCACCTTGCAGTCACGCCGATGAGGGACGACCACGTCAAGAGGGTTCCGGTTGCGCTTCGGTACCGTTGTGCGGCCGGGACGCGCCCCTGCTCACAAGTGCTACGACAGGTGTCCGATTGCTATCGGATCGTGATGCTCAGATTCCCCTCAGATGTAATGACGCAGGTCTGAAGGGTTACTACTGTCCTCCGAAACCCGAGGAGGACGGAGCCCGAAAGCGATGACCGAAGTATCGGTGGCCAAGGAAGATGTGGCCGCGACCGGCGATCTGGTCGTCCTGAAGAGCGTCAACAAGCACTTCGGCGCGTTGCACGTTCTCCAGGACATCGACCTCACGGTCGCCCGTGGCGAAGTCGTCGTGGTCATCGGACCCTCCGGGTCCGGGAAGTCCACCCTGTGCCGCACCATCAACCGTCTGGAGACGATCGACTCCGGCTCGATCACGATCGACGGCAAGCCCCTGCCCGACGAGGGCAAGGCGCTGGCGCGGCTCCGTGCCGACGTGGGGATGGTCTTCCAGTCCTTCAATCTCTTCGCGCACAAGACCGTGCTCGAGAACGTGACGCTCGGCCAGGTCAAGGTCCGGAAGAAGGACAAGAAGGAGGCCGAGGAGCGGGCGCGTACCCTCCTCGACCGGGTCGGCGTGGGCGCGCAGGCCGAGAAGTACCCCGCACAGCTCTCCGGTGGTCAGCAGCAGCGCGTCGCCATCGCGCGGGCCCTGGCGATGGAACCCAAGGTCATGCTCTTCGACGAGCCGACGTCGGCTCTCGACCCCGAGATGATCAACGAGGTTCTCGAGGTCATGCAGCAGCTCGCCCGTGACGGCATGACCATGATCGTCGTCACCCATGAGATGGGCTTCGCGCGTTCGGCCGCGAACCGTGTGGTGTTCATGGCGGACGGCCGCATCGTCGAGCAGGCGACGCCGGACCAGTTCTTCAGCAACCCGCGCAGCGACCGTGCCAAGGACTTCCTGTCGAAGATCCTGCACCACTGAGGCGCACCGCCGCGTCCCTGCCGACCTGCGTCACCGGACATTGACCGGGCCGCATCACTTCACCAGTCAAAGGATGTGCACCATGAAGCTCCGCAAGGTCACCGCCGCCTCGGCCACCGTGTTCGCCCTCGCCCTGACCGCCACCGCGTGCGGCGGCGGCGACGGGGACGGCGGGTCGTCGTCCTCGGACGGCGGCAAGGACAAGATCACGATCGGCATCAAGTTCGACCAGCCGGGCCTCGGCCAGAAGACCCCGCAGGGCTACGAGGGCTTCGACGTGGACGTCGCCACCTACGTCGCCGAGAAGCTCGGTTACGAGGAGGACCAGATCGAGTGGAAGGAGTCGAAGAGCGCCGACCGCGAGACCATGCTGCAGCGCGGCGACGTCGACTTCATCACCGCCACCTACTCGATCACCCCTGAGCGCCAGGAGAAGGTCGACTTCGCCGGCCCGTACCTGCTCGCCCACCAGGACGTGCTGCTCCGCGCCGACGACGACAAGATCAAGTCGCCCGAGGACCTGAACAACGCCAAGCTCTGCTCCGTCACCGGCTCCACCTCGGCGCAGAACATCAAGGAGAAGCTGGCGCCCAAGGCCCAGCTCCAGCCGTACCCGACCTACTCGGCGTGCCTGCCCGGTCTGCAGAACGGCGCCGTGGACGCGCTGACCACGGACGACTCGATCCTCGCCGGCTACGCCGCCCAGGACCAGTTCAAGGGCAAGTTCAAGCTCGGCGGCTTCAAGCTGACGAACGAGAACTACGGCATCGGCGTCAAGAAGGGCAGCGACCTCAAGGAAAAGATCAACAAGGCCCTTGAGGAGATGGTCTCCGACGGTAGCTGGGAGACGGCCGTGAAGGAGAACTTCGGCCCGGCCAACTACAAGTACGAGCCCGCGCCGAAGATCGGCGACATCAAGAGCTGAGGCAGCGCCTGACGGAGTGCGCCGCCCCGATGCGGGGCGGCGCACCGGGGCATGCATCCCTACACGCGGAAGCGCGGGAGATCGTGTTCGACTTTCTTGAAGATTACGACCTGCTGGGGGCCTTCTGGACGACGGTGCAGCTCGCTGTGCTCTCCGCCGTCGGCTCCCTGATCTGGGGCACCCTGCTGGCCGCCATGCGCGTCGGCCCGGTGCCGCTGATGCGCGGCTTCGGGACCGCGTACGTGAACATCGTGCGGAACATCCCGCTGACGGTCATCATCCTGTTCACGTCGCTCGGCCTGAACCAGACCCTGGGCGCCACGCTCGGCGCGGACGACTTCGAAACGATCAACTTCCGGCTCGCGGTCCTCGGTCTGATCCTGTACACCTCGGCCTTCGTGTGCGAGGCGCTGCGCTCCGGCATCAACACCGTGCCGGTCGGCCAGGCCGAGGCCGCCCGCGCGCTCGGCCTCAGCTTCAACCAGGTGCTGGGCCTCGTGGTGCTGCCCCAGGCGTTCCGTTCGTCCGTCGGGCCGCTGGCGAACGTCCTCATCGCGCTCATCAAGAACACCACGGTGGCCGCCGCCATCGGCGTCGCCGAGGCGGCGCTGCTGATGAAGGAGATGATCGAGAACGAGGCGCAGCTGCTGCTGATCTCCGCGGTCATCGCGTTCGGTTTCGTGGTTCTGACGCTGCCGACCGGCCTGTTCCTCGGCTGGGTGGGCAAGAAGGTGGCGGTGAAGCGATGAGCTCCGTTCTCTACGACGCCCAGGGCCCCCGCGCCAAGCGGCGGAACATCATCTTCACGGCGGTGTTCCTGGTCGCTCTCGCCGCCCTCCTCTGGTGGGTGTTCAGCACCCTCAACGACAAGGGCCAGCTCGAGTGGGCCCTGTGGAAGCCGTTCTTCACCGGCACCGAGGCCTGGACCACGTACATCTGGCCGGGTCTGCAGAACACGCTGAAGGCCGCCGTCCTCGCGGTGATCATCGCACTGCCGCTCGGCGCGGTCCTCGGCATCGCCCGCCTGTCCGACCACGCCTGGGTCCGGATCCCCGCCGGTGTCGTGGTGGAGTTCTTCCGCGCCATCCCCGTGCTGGTCCTGATGATCTTCGGCCTGGCGCTGTTCGCCGAGTACACCAACGTCAGTTCCGACGACCGCCCGCTGTACGCGGTCGTCACGGGTCTGGTCCTCTACAACGCCTCCGTCCTCGCGGAGATCGTGCGCGCCGGCATCCTGTCCCTGCCCAAGGGCCAGTCCGAGGCCGCGATGGCGATCGGCCTGCGCAAGAACCAGCTCATGCGGCTGGTCCTGCTGCCGCAGGCGGTCACCGCGATGCTCCCGGCCATCGTCAGCCAGCTCGTCGTCATCGTGAAGGACACCGCCCTGGGTGGCGCCGTCCTCACCTTCCCCGAGCTCCTCGCCTCGGCCAACACGATGAGCGGCTACTACGGCGCCAACGTGATCGCCAGCTTCACCGTGGTCGCCGTGCTCTTCATCGCGCTCAACTTCGCCCTGACCTCCTTCGCCTCCTGGCTCGAGGCACGGCTGCGACGCAGCAAGCGCGGTACGGGTGCGGTGCTCGGCGCCGACGACGTGGACGACATCAACGCGGCCGAGGTCGGCGGTCCGCACAAGACCGACGGCGTCTGACGCGCGTCCGCCCGTGACACGACTGTGGCCCGCCGGGAACGGCGGGCCACAGTCGTGCCGGTGACCGGACGTCATCACCGTGACGGGTGAGCGGTGCGTCCCGGACCCACGTGAGGAACTGTCACGTGCCGGGACCGCTTCCGCAGCGGCTCATGATCGCCACCGCCCTTCGGTCACTTGACGCAAGCACCGGCAATAGGTTGCATACGTTCTGTGATCGTGCACCCTGCTCCATCTTCCTGTTCCCCCACGTCCTCCCCGACGTCACTCCGAGCAGGGGGCGCCGCGCCGTGGACCCGGTGATCGTCGTCGGAGCGGGGCCCGTCGGGCTCACGCTGGCGCTGGCGCTGGCGCGTCAGGACGTGCCGTGCGTGGTCCTCGACGAGGGGCCGGGCAAGGACGAACCCCGTCCCGCCCGCACCGTCGTGCTGCGTGAGGACACCGCCGCGCTGATGGAGCGGCTGACCGGCCTGTCCCTCGGCCACGCGGGCTTCCGTTGGGCCGGATGGCGGTCGATGCGGCGCAAGCAGGTGACGGGCGAGGTCGCCTTCCAGGACGCCGAGGCCGCTCCCCTGCACATCGCCCAGCACGTCCTGACCGGCGCGCTGCGCGCGGTGCTGGGGAACGAACGGCTCGTCGAGATCGTCGCCGACAGCCGGCTGGACACCATAGAGCAGGAACGCTCCGGCGTCACCGCCCGCACCCGGGGCTCCTCCGGCACCTGGTGGCGCGGCAGCTACCTGGTCGGCTGCGACGGCCCGCGCTCCACCGTGCGCAAACTCCAGGACATCCGCTTCCCCGGCCGCACCGCGGTCGAACGTCACGCCGTCGCCGCCCTGCGCACCGAACTCCCCTGGCAGGACGAGGCGCTGCTGCACCGCTCGCCGCCGTGGCGCACGTCCGGCCCCTTCGCCGGCGAGATCACCGCGCGCCCGCTGCCGGACGGGGTGTGGCGGCTGGACTGGCTGCTGCCGCCCGGCAAGGACCTGGTCACCCCCGAGATGCTGCTCACCCGCATCCGGGAGACCCTGGCCGGCTGGAACGGCGGCTCGGTGCCGCCGTACGAACTGCTCGACACCGGGGTGCACACCGTCCACCACCGGCTGGCCCGGCGCTGGCGGGCCGACCGCGTCTTCCTCGCCGGGGACGCGGCGCACCTGCTCGGCGCGCTGGGCACGCACGGGCTGGACGAAGGGCTGCGCGACGCCGACAACCTCGCCTGGAAACTGGCCCTGGCCTGGCACCACGGCCCGCACGACGCGCTGCTCGACAGCTATCAGACCGAGCGTCGCGCCATCGTCTCCTCCCGGCTGCGCGCCGCCGACCAGGCACTGCCGCTGCTGCGCGGCGGCGGAGGGCTGCGCGCCTACGTCCCCGGCTCCTCGCGCGGCCTCGACACGCTCCTGATGGACGGTCACCTCGGGCGGGGCGCACTGGGCGCGCCCGGCACGTACGCCGACTCGCCGCTCGCGCCCGGCCCTCTGGAGGGCGAGGCGCCGGTCGGCACGGCGCCGGGGGCGGCGGTCACGGACGTGGTCGTCACCGCCGAGGACGGCGCCTTCGTCCGGCTACGGGACCGGCTCGGGCGGGGCGCCCTGCTGGTGGTGCTGGTCGCGCCGGGCACCGGGGTGTGGGAACGCCGGCACTGGGTGTCCGCCGGGATCATGCCGCGGCTGGCGGCCGCCGTCTCCGCGCTGCCGCACCGCGCGGAACTGCTGGTCGCCGAGAGCTATCCCGGCGCGGCGGCCCACACGGTACTGCTCGTCCGCCCCGACGGGCACCTCGTCACGGCGCTGAGCGGGGTCCGCCCGGCGGACATGTACGCGGCGGCGGAGGCGGCCCTTGGCGGACCGGCGGTCTCGGCGGAGTCGAGGGATGCGGGAGACCCGGGCGATTCGGGGGCGAAGGCCAGGGAGGACGCGGGGGCGGGGTCTCGGTGAGGTGGGGTGCCTGCTGGGGGCGGGCCTTGGTCTGGGCGTGAGCGCCCCGGCGCGTTGGGGTGCGCTGAGGGCGGGGGTGCCTGGGGCGAGGGTGCGCTGGGCGTGGTGCGGCTGAACACGGTGCCGTCGAGCGGCGGCTTCCAGGCCTGGCGGGCGGCGGGACCACCGGTGGCACCGGCAGCCGCGCAGGCGGAGCACCCGTCTCCGGCTGCCCGCTCAGTACCCCTCGTCACCGAGGAACTCGGTGTCCTCGCCCTCCTCCTCCAGCGCCTGGCGGACCACGCGCAGGGCGAGTCCCTCCGGGTAGCCCTTGCGGGCGAGCATGCCGGCGAGGCGGCGTATCCGCTTGTCGCGGTCGAGTCCGCGGGTGGCGCGCAGCTTGCGCGCGACCAGTTCGCGGGCGGTCTCCTCCTCCTGCTCGGAGTCGAGCCGGGAGACGGCCTCGTCGACCAGCGCGGGGTCCACGCCCTTGGTGCGCAGCTCACGCGCGAGGGCGCGTCGGGCCAGCCCGCGGCCGTGGTGCCGGGACTCCACCCAGGCGTCCGCGAAGGCGCTGTCGTTGACCAGTCCGACCTCCTCGAACCGGGACAGCACCTCCTCGGCGGCCTCGTCGGGGATCTCCCGCTTGCGGAGGGCGTCGGCGAGCTGCTTGCGGGTGCGCGGGGTCCCGGTGAGCAGCCGCAGGCAGATCGCCCGCGCCCGCTCCACCGGGTCCCCCGGAGGTTCCTCCCGCTCTGCCCTCACCGATGCGGAGGCGCCTCCGTCCGCCGCGGCCGCCTCGCCGAAGGAGCGGCGCCGGCGTCCACGTGCACCGTGCGGCTCGCCGTCACGCGAGCCACCCGTCCGTGCCGTACGACCGCCGCGTCGCCGACCGCCGCCACCGCCCGCGTCCGGGCGGCCGGGGTCCGCGCCGTCGTCGTACGCCGTGTCACCGCCGACGGCCGGGTCCTCGCCGCCCACGGTGTCCCTCCCCCGTGGGACACCGGGAGCGTCGTACTCGTACTCGGCCCAGTCGGTTCGTCGGGTCACGGGTCAGCTCTTGGCCGCCGCGGCCTTGGACTTGGAGCCCTTGGCCGCCGGGACCGGTACCGCTGCGGGCTCGGCCGGAGCGGCGCCCGCGGCGTCCGCGCCCGCCTCGGCGGGGGTCTCCTCGGGCCGGACGCCCACGCCCAGCTTCTCCTTGATCTTCTTCTCGATCTCGTTGGCGAGGTCGGGGTTGTCCTTCAGGAAGTTGCGGGCGTTCTCCTTGCCCTGGCCGAGCTGGTCGCCCTCGTACGTGTACCAGGCGCCGGCCTTGCGGACGAAGCCGTGCTCCACGCCCATGTCGATCAGACCGCCCTCGCGGCTGATGCCCTGGCCGTAGAGGATGTCGAACTCGGCCTGCTTGAAAGGCGGCGCGACCTTGTTCTTGACGACCTTGCAGCGGGTGCGGTTGCCGACCGCCTCGGTGCCGTCCTTGAGGGTCTCGATGCGGCGGATGTCGATACGCACGGAGGCGTAGAACTTCAGCGCGCGGCCACCGGTCGTGGTCTCCGGGGAGCCGAACATCACTCCGATCTTCTCGCGGAGCTGGTTGATGAAGATCGCGGTGGTCTTGGACTGGTTGAGCGCGCTGGTGATCTTCCGCAGGGCCTGGCTCATCAGACGGGCCTGCAGACCCACGTGGCTGTCGCCCATCTCGCCCTCGATCTCCGCGCGGGGGACGAGCGCCGCGACGGAGTCGATGACGATGAGGTCGAGGGCTCCGGAGCGGACCAGCATGTCCACGATCTCCAGGGCCTGCTCGCCGTTGTCCGGCTGGGACAGGATGAGGTTGTCGATGTCGACGCCGAGCTTCTTCGCGTACTCGGGGTCGAGGGCGTGCTCCGCGTCCACGAACGCGACCTGGCCGCCGGCCTTCTGCGCGTTCGCCACCGCGTGCAGGGTCAGGGTCGTCTTGCCGGAGGACTCCGGTCCGTAGATCTCCACCACGCGGCCGCGCGGCAGACCGCCGACGCCGAGGGCCACGTCGAGCGCGGTCGATCCGGTCGGGATGACCTCGATGGGCTCCTTCGACCGCTCGCCCATGCGCATGACCGCGCCCTTGCCGAATTGCCGTTCAATCTGTGCGAGCGCGGCGTCGAGCGCCTTCTCGCGGTCGGTTCCTGCCATGGGTTCCACCCGGTTTGCTTGAGTCGATCGCTTCACGTCAAAGACGCTAACGCCTGCCACTGACAACGCGCCCCGACGCACGTCCGGCCTGTGGATAACTCGGGCCCATATCCACCCCGACTGGGACAGAACGCCCGGAGTTGAGCCTCACCGGCTCCCCCATAAGAATAGATGTTCGATTTTTGTGTCAAGCCGAACCACCGGCCCCCCGAGCCCCCGGACCCCCTCGTCGCCGGGGCCCCGCCCCGCGGCGCCGGAAGCCCCGGGCCCTCACACTCCGGCCGTCCCGCCGTCCCCCCTGCCGGTCGTCCCGGAGCCGGGCGCGCCCGCACCGGCCGTCCCGGCACCGCTCGGCCCGGCACCGGCCGGTTCCGGGCGCCGCTGTGCCCACAGGCCCCGGACGCGGCGGCCCAGGGCGCCCGGGCCGCCGGAGCCGCGGTGGCCGAGGACCCTCGGGTCGTCGGTGACGTCGTACCGCTTCACGTACGCGCCGAGGAACGCCTGGAGCGTGGCGACGGCGGGGATGGCGATCAGGGCGCCCACGGCGCCGAGCAGGGCGGTGCCCGCGATGACGGAGCCGAAGGCGACCGCCGGGTGGATGTCGACGGTCCGGGCGGTCAGCTTGGGCTGCAGCACGTAGTTCTCGAACTGCTGGTAGACCACCACGAACACCAGCACCCACACCGCGTACCAGGGCGCGACCGCGAAGGCGATCAGCATGGGCAGCGCGCCGGCCAGGTACGTGCCGATGGTGGGGATGAACTGCGACACCAGCCCCACCCACACCGCCAGCACGGGGGCGTAGGGCACGTCGAGGAACTCGAGCAGGACGTAGTGCGCGAGGCCCGAGACGAGGGCCATCAGACCGCGCGAGTAGAGGTAGCCGCCCGTCTTGTCCACGGCGATCTCCCAGGCGCGCAGCACCTCGGTCTGCCGGGCCGGCGGCAGGACGGAGCAGATGGTGCGGCGCAGCCGGGGCCCGTCGGCGGCGAAGTAGAACGAGAACAGGCCGATGGTCAGCAGCCGGAAGAGCCCGCCGAGCACCTGGGCGGACACGTCCAGCACGCCGGTGGCGCTGTTCTGCACGTAATTGCGCAGCCAGTCGGACCTCAGCAGGTTCTCCTGGATGTCGACGCGCCGCAGTTCGGTGTGGAAGTGGGCGTTGACCCAGTTGATCACCGAGTCGAGGTACTGCGGGAAGTCCTCGACGATCGTGATGATCTGCTCCGCGAGCATCGAGCCGAGCAGCGTGACGAACCCCGCCCCCACGACCAGGACGCCCAGGAGGACGAGGAAGGTGCCGAGACCCCGCCGCACACCGCGCGCGGCCATCCAGCTCACCGCGGGTTCCACGGCGAGCGCCAGGAAGAACGCGATCAGGACGTTGATGAGCAGCCCGGTGAGCTGGTGGAAGGCCCAACTGCCGAGCTGGAACACGGCGACCAGGGCGAGCGCGAGCACCATGGCGCGCGGCAGCCACCGCGGCATGCGGGCGTTCGGCCGGGGTGCGGGGTCCACCGGCGGGCCCGCGGGCGGGGGTGCGCCGGGCACGGTCGTGTTCTGGCCCGCGGGCCCGGTCTCGTCGGTGGCTGCCACGGCCCAAGTTTCACCCACGGCCGCGACAACTGTCCGCTCCTGTGGGATCCATGTGACGATCAGCGCAGTTCCCGGGGGACGCCCATCACGGAGCAGACCACCTGCCAGACGTCCTTGGCGTCCCAGCCGGCCGCCAGCGCCTCGTGGACGGTCCGTCCGCCGAGTTCGGACATGACATGGTCGCGCGCGAAGGTGTCGGCGTAGCCCGCGCCGAAGTACTCCGTCATGCGCTCCCAGAAAACCGTCAACCGCATGCCTCCCAGTATCCCGCCTGCGAGGGTGCCACCGGCCCACGGGCCCTGCGGGGCTCCGTGGCGCCCCTACGGTCGGTGCCATGGCCGACACCGCAGCCGTACCGCTCACCCCGACACCCTCTTCGCAGGGCGCGCTCGCGCGCGCGGAGCGCTTCGTGTGGCTCACCGCGCGCGTACTGGAGCAGCGCCTGTTCGCCCACCACTTCCGCGACGGCGCCGCAGGCCCCGTGGAGACGGCGCTGGAGGCGTACCGGAACGACGACGGCGGCTACGGTCACGCGCTGGAGCCCGCCCTGCGCGGACCGGCCAGCCTGCCCGCCCACATCGCACGCGCGCTGCACGTGCTCGACGCGGTGGGACGCTGCGACGCGCGCCGCGCGGAGGACGTGTGCCGTTATCTGACGTCCGTCTCGACGGCGGAAGGTGCGCTCCCGTGCGTCCGCCCGGCCGGGAGCGGCGACGATCCGGCCGACGCGCCCGGCTCGCTGTCGGCCACCGCACCGGTGGTGGGGCTGCTGCACCGCAACGAGGTGTGGCACCCGTGGCTGTTCCGCGCGACCCACTTCTGCCGGCAGGCCGTGGAGTCGCTGGAGACGGCACGCTCCGACGAGGTGGAGGCCGCCGTGCTCTTCCTCGACCACGCCCCGGACCGCGCCCGCGCGGAGGCCGCCGCCGAGCGACTGGGCCGCCTGGTGCGCCGGGAGCGGCTGGTGGAGCTCGGCCCGGACGGCCCCGGCGCGCAACGGGGCGCCCCCGGCCGCACCCCGGGCGACCGCCGCTTCCCGCACGACTACGCGCGGACGCCGGACTCACTGGCGCGCGCGTGGTTCACCGACGCGGAGATGGATCGTTCCCTGGACCGCCTCGCGGCCGGGCAGCAGGACGACGGAGGCTGGCCCGCCCGCCGGTCCCCGGGCGCCTCCGAACCCGCCCCGGGCGCCCTCGCGGAGTCCCGCCCCATCGCGACGATCGAGGCACTGCGCACCCTGGCCGCGTACGGCCGCCCCCTCGCCTGAGGCGCACGGCAGCCCGCGCGAGGACCGGACGAGGCCGCCTCGCCTCACCCGCCCAGGGCCCGCACCCCCGCCGTCACGAGCACGGCCGCCGCCACCACGAGCAGGAACGGCGCACGCAGCAGGAGCGCCACGGCGGCGGCCGCCAGACCGGCGGCCCGCGCGTCCAGCACCAGGGCGCGTCCGTCCGCGAAGGCCTGCTGGGCCGTGAGGGCGGCGAGCAGGGCGACGGGCAGCAGCGCGGCGAGCCGGCGCACGAGGGGCCGTTCGAGGGCCCCGGCGGGCACCAGCAGCCCGGCGAGCTTCATGGCGTAGCAGCCGACGACGGTCAGACCGATCGCGAGCCAGATGGTCACCGCTCCTCCTCCCTCATGTGGTCGCGCGACGCGTTCCTGCGGCCGTGCGCCCACAGGACGACCGGTGCCGCGAGCGCGGCCACCAGGACCGGGACGCCGGCGGGCAGGACGGGCAGCAGGCCGAGCCCCAGCAGCACGGCGAGCGCGGCGACGGCCCGCTCGGCGCCGGTCCGCAGCATGGGCGCGAGCAACGCCAGGAAAACGGCGGGTCCGGCCGCGTCCAGGCCCCACGCGTCGGTGTCCCCGATGGCGTCCGCGCCCAGCGCGCCGAGCAGTGTCGTGAGGTTCCACAGGATGTAGAGGCTGAGCCCGGTGACCAGGAAGCCGATGCGGGCGCTGCGCCGGGTGGGCTGGGCGAGCGAGACGGCGGCGGTCTCGTCGATCACCCACTGAGCGGCGAACGGCCGCATCGCGCGGGGCAGCGCCAGCAGCTGCGACAGCCGCAGCCCGTAGAAGGCGTTGCGCACGCCCAGGAAGAACGCGCCCGCGGCGGCCGTGACGGCTCCGCCGCCCGCTGCCAGCGCTCCCACCAGGGCGAACTGGGAGGCGCCGGTGAACACCAGCAGGCTGAGCGCACAGGTCTGGAGCAGACTGAGCCCGTTGCCCGCCGAGGTCACGCCGAAGGCGAACCCGGAGAGTCCGACGGCGACCCCGACACCGAGGGCGTCCCGCACGACGGCGCCGTCCGGCTTCCCTCCGCCCTCGGGGAGTGCGTTCCCCCCGCCCTCGGGGAGTGCGTTGCCTCCTGCCTCAGGAGATGCGTTCCCTCCGATGTCGGATCGTATGTCCGTGTGCTGTGCTGTCCGTTCCGCTGCCACGCCCCGGACGCTACGGAAAGGCCGCCGCGCGCGTCTTGTACGTTCTTGCGCTCGCGCTGGTAGGCGCCCGGCGGGACGCCGACGATGCGGCCGAAGTGCCGGTTGAGGTGCGGCTGGTCGGTGAAGCCCACGGTGACGGCCGCCTCGGACGGTGTCGTCCCGGCGTCCAGCAGCCGCCGGGCCCTCCGTACGCGCGCGTCGGTGAGCCAGGTGTGCGGGGGCATGCCGTAGGAGTCGCGGAAGGCGCGCAGCAGGGCGAACGGGCTGGTGCCGAGGTCGGCGGCGAGCTGCTCCAGGGTGGGCGGGGCGGCCATGCGCTCCTCGAGCACGGCACGCGCGCGTGCCGCGGTCCGGGCGCCGGCCGTGCGGACCTCACGCCGGGGCAGGGCGCCGCCGTTCAGCCGCAGCAGCCGGGTCACCACGACCCGCAGCAGGGTGTCGGCGGCGAGCGCGTTGCCCTCGTCGGTGGCCCGGAGCACGCGGTGGACGAGCCGGACCGTGTACGGGTCCTCGAGGACCGGCGTGACGAAACCCGGGGTGCCGCGCAGGGTGGTGGTCTCGGCGGCGATCGCGGCCACCACGTCCGGCGAGGGGTAGACGGCCCCGTACTGCCAGCCCTCGGGAACGCCCGCCCGGCCGGTGTGAGGCGTGTCGGGGTTGACCAGGGCGAGGGCGCCGACGCCCGCGTACTGGTCGGTGCCGCCGTGGTGGAAGACCTCGACGCCGTCGGCGATGGCGGCGATCACGAAGTGCTCGTGGGTGTGCCGGACGAACGACTTGCGGATGTAGCGGGCACGCAGCAGGTCGACACCGGGCAGTTCCTCGTACCGCCAGTGCCGCGCCCGTTCCCCGCGCGATTCCGCCATACCGTCATTGTCACGCGGCCCGTCCGGTGCCCCGGACCGGCCCGATTGTCAGTGGCCGGGTGCACGATGGACGCATGGTCAGCGATCCGCGCCGAGCCCTGGACGGTTTCTCCCCGGCGACCCGTGCCTGGTTCACGGGGGCCTTCTCCGCGCCCACCGCCGCCCAGGCCGGCGCCTGGCAGGCCATCGGTGCGGGCTCGGACGTGCTGGTGGTGGCCCCCACGGGATCCGGCAAGACGCTGGCCGCGTTCCTCGCCGCCCTGGACCAGCTCGCCTCGACGCCCCCTCCGGCCGACCCCAGGAAGCGCTGCCGGGTGCTGTACGTCTCCCCGCTCAAGGCGCTCGCCGTCGACGTCGAGCGCAATCTGCGCAGCCCCCTGACCGGCATCCGGCAGGAGGCCGTGCGTATGGGGATGCCCGAGCCGGAGGTGAAGGTCGGCATCCGCTCGGGCGACACCCCGCCCGCCGAGCGCCGTTCCCTCGCCACGCGGCCGCCGGACATCCTGATCACCACGCCCGAGTCGCTGTTCCTGATGCTGACGTCCGCCACGCGCGACGCGCTCGCGGGCGTGGAGACGGTGATCCTCGACGAGGTGCACGCGGTCGCGGGCACCAAGCGCGGCGCCCACCTGGCGCTGTCCCTGGAGCGGCTGGACGAGCTGCTGCCGCAGCCGGCCCGCCGCATCGGCCTGTCGGCGACGGTGCGCCCGGTGGACGAGGTGGCGCGCTTCCTGTCCCCGCGCCGCACGACGGAGATCGTGCAGCCGGAGTCGGGCAAGGAGTTCGACCTGTCCGTGGTGGTGCCGGTCGAGGACCTGGGCGAGCTGGGCGGCTCCCCGGTCCCGGAGAGTCCGGAGGGCGCGGAGCGGCCGTCGATCTGGCCGCATGTCGAGGAGCGGATCACCGACCTGGTGCAGTCGCACCGCTCGACCATCGTGTTCGCGAACTCCCGCCGGCTCGCCGAGCGTCTGTGCAACCGGCTCAACGAGATCGCGTACGAGCGGGCCACCGGCGAGCCGCCGCCCGAGCACCACTCCCCCGCCGAGCTGATGGGCGGTTCCGGAGCCGCCCAGGGCGCGCCGGCGGTCATCGCGCGGGCGCACCACGGCTCGGTGTCCAAGGAGCAGCGCGCCCAGGTGGAGGAGGACCTGAAGGCGGGCCGGCTGCCCGCGGTGGTCGCCACGTCCAGCCTGGAGCTGGGCATCGACATGGGCGCCGTCGACCTGGTGGTGCAGGTCGAGTCGCCGCCGTCGGTGGCGTCCGGACTCCAGCGCGTGGGCCGCGCGGGCCATCAGGTGGGCGCGGTGTCCACGGGCGTGGTGTTCCCGAAGTACCGGGGAGACCTGGTGCAGGCCGCCGTCGTCACGGAGCGGATGCGCACGGGGGCGATCGAGTCCCTGCGCGTCCCGTCGAACCCGCTGGACGTCCTGGCGCAGCAGCTCGTGGCGATGACGGCGATGGACACCTGGCAGTTCGACGACCTGCTGGCGGTGGTCCGCCGGGCGGCCCCGTTCGCCTCGCTGCCGGAGTCCGCGTTCACGTCCGTGCTGGACATGCTCGCCGGCCGCTACCCGTCGGACGCCTTCGCGGAGCTGCGCCCGCGCGTGGTGTGGGACCGGGTCACCGGCGAGATCACCGGACGCCCCGGCGCCCAGCGCCTGGCCGTCACCTCGGGCGGCACGATTCCCGACCGCGGCCTGTTCGGCGTGTTCCTGGCGGGCGCCGACCCCAAGAAGGGCGGGGGCCGGGTCGGCGAGCTGGACGAGGAGATGGTCTACGAATCGCGCGTGGGCGACGTCTTCACGCTCGGCACCAGTTCGTGGCGCATCGAGGACATCACACGCGACCGCGTCCTGGTCTCCCCCGCGCCGGGTGTGCCGGGCCGGCTGCCGTTCTGGAAGGGCGACCAGCTGGGCCGGCCGCTGGAGCTGGGCCGCGCGCTGGGCGCGTTCCTGCGCGAAGTGGGCTCGCTGTCCGACGAGGACGCCCGGCTGCGGCTGCTGGCGGCGGGGCTGGACGCCTGGGCCGCGGACAACGTGCTGTCGTACCTGGCGGAGCAGCGCGAGGCGTGCGGCCACATCCCGGACGACCGCACCATCGTGGTCGAGCGCTTCCGTGACGAACTGGGCGACTGGCGCGTCGTCGTGCACTCCCCGTTCGGCGCCCAGGTGCACGCCCCGTGGGCGCTCGCGCTCGGCGCCCGCCTCTCCGAGCGGTACGGCATGGACGCCCAGGTGATGCACGCCGACGACGGCATCGTGCTGCGCCTCCCGGACGCCGACCTGATGGGCCTGGACCTGCTCGACCAGGAGCCGTCGAAGACCGGCGCCGCGTACGACGCGGACCAGGCCCCCGTGGGCGCCGCCGACGTCGTCTTCGACAAGGGCGAGGTCGACCAGGTCGTCACCGACCAGGTCGGCGGCTCGGCCCTGTTCGCCTCCCGGTTCCGCGAGTGCGCCGCCCGCGCGCTGCTGCTGCCGCGCCGCAACCCGGGCCGGCGCACCCCGCTGTGGCAGCAGCGCCAGCGCGCCTCCCAGCTGCTCCAGGTGGCCGGCGAGTTCGGCTCGTTCCCGATCGTCCTCGAGGCGGTCCGGGAATGCCTCCAGGACGTGTTCGACGTCCCCGGTCTGGTCGAGCTGATGGGCGACCTGGAGTCCCGCAAGGTGCGGCTGGTCGAGGTCACCACCCCGGAGCCGTCCCCCTTCGCCCGCTCCCTGCTGTTCGGGTACGTCGCCCAGTTCCTCTACGAGGGCGACTCCCCGCTCGCCGAGCGCCGGGCCGCCGCCCTGTCGCTGGACTCCCGGCTGCTCGCGGAACTGCTCGGCCGGGCGGAGCTGCGCGAGCTGCTGGACGCCGAGGTGCTCACCGGGCTGGAGCGCGAGCTGCAGTGGCTCACCGAGGACCGGCGCGCGAAGGACGCGGAGAGCGTCGCCGACCTGCTGCGCCTGCTCGGCCCGCTGACCGACGCCGAGCTGGCCGAGCGGGGCGCCGAGCCGTCGTGGGCGCAGGAGCTGGCCTCCGCGAGACGCGCCATCCGGGTGCGCATCGCGGGCGAGGACCACTGGGCGGCCGTCGAGGACGCGGGCCGGTTGCGCGACGCGCTGGGCACGGCGCTGCCGGTCGGCGTGCCCGAGGCGTTCACCGAACCCGTCAAGGACCCCCTGGGCGACCTCCTCGCGCGGTACGCGCGCACCCACGGCCCCTTCACGTCGGCCACGGCGGCGGCCCGCTTCGGACTGGGCGTGGCCGTCACCGAGGGCGCGCTGCAGCGGCTCGCGGCGGCCGGCCGGGTCGTCCAGGGCGAGTTCCATCCGGCCGGGATCGGACAGGAGTGGTGCGACGCGGCCGTGCTGCGCCGGCTGCGCCGCCGCTCCCTGGCCGCGCTGCGGCACGAGCTGGAGCCGGTGCCGCCCGCCGCGCTGGCCCAGTTCCTCCCCCAGTGGCAGCACATCGGCAAGGGCCACTCCCTGCGCGGCATCGACGGACTCCTGCGGGCCGTCGAACAGGTGCAGGGCGCGTCCGTGCCCGCCTCCGCCCTGGAGAAGCTGGTCCTGCCGTCCCGGGTGGCGGACTACACCCCGGCCATGCTCGACGAGCTCACCGCGGCCGGAGAGGTGATCTGGGCCGGCGCCGGTTCGCTGCCGGGCAAGGACGGTTGGGTCTCCCTGTACCTGGCGGACGCGGCCCCGCTCCTGCTCCCTCCCCCGCACCCGCTGGAGACGACCGCGCTGCACGAGTCCGTCCTCGCCGCCCTGTCCGGCGGCTACGGCCTCTTCTTCCGGCAGATCGCCGACCAGGTCCGCGCCACCACGCACCCCGAGGCGAGCGACGTGCAGCTGGCCGACGCCCTGTGGGACCTCGCCTGGTCCGGACGGCTCACCAACGACACGCTGAATCCCCTGCGCGCCCTGCTCGGCTCCGGCCGCACCGCGGGGTCCACCGCCCACCGCGCCAAGCGCGCGGTGCCGCGCGGACGTTACGGCTCCCTCACGGCGGCCGCCCGCAGCGCCTCCCGCACGGGCCCGCCCACCGTCGCCGGCCGCTGGTCCCTGCTGCCCGGCCGGGAGGGCGACACCACGGTCCGCGCCCACGCGCTGGCGCGCACGCTGCTGGACCGGCACGGCGTGGTGACCCGTGGTGCCGTCGCCGCCGAGGGCGTCGAGGGCGGCTTCTCGGCGGTGTACCGCGTGCTGTCCGCCTTCGAGGAGACGGGGCAGGCCCGGCGCGGCTACGTCGTGGAGGGCCTCGGCGCCGCCCAGTTCGCGATGGACGGCGCCGTGGACCGCCTCCGCGCGGCGGCCGACGCCCGGGAGCGCGACGAGGGGCGGACGGCCCTGGACGCGCCCGCTCCGTTCGGCACGGGGGCCGGCCCCTACGGGATCCCGCCGGGCCGGGACGACACGCCGTACCTGCCCTCGCGGCCCGGTGAGTACGTCTCGCCGCGCGACCTCGCCGCACAGGGCTCCCCCCAGCCCTGGCGGAACGGCGGCGGCCCCTCGTACGACCCGTTCGCCGGCCGCCGTACGGGACCGGACCGCCCCTCCCGTGCCGTCGTGCTCGCCGCCGCCGACCCGGCCAACGCCTACGGGGCGGCGCTGGGCTGGCCGGAGCCGCCGGACGGCGCGAGCCACAAGCCGGGCCGCAAGGCGGGCTCCCTGGTGGTGCTGGTGGACGGCGAGCTGACGCTCTACATGGAGCGCGGCGGCAAGACCCTGCTGGCCTGGCCCGCTGGTCCCGGCGCCGGCCCGGCCGACGACCCGCGGCTGCCGGTCGCCGCCGAGGCGCTCGCGAACGCCGCCCGCGCGGGCTCGCTCGGCACGGTCACCGTGGAGCGCGTCAACGGCGCCCCCGCCCTGACTTCCCCGCTGGGCGCCCTGCTGGAGACCGCGGGCTTCGTGGCCACGCCCAGGGGGCTGCGCCTGCGCGCCTGACCGCGGCCTGCCCCGACGTGACACCCTTGGACGCATGCCTGAAGGAGACACGGTCTGGCAGGCCGCGCGACGGCTGCACGACGCCCTCGCGGGCAGAGTCCTGGTCCGCAGCGATCTGCGCGTGCCCCGGTTCGCCACGTCGGACCTCACCGGCCGCTCGGTGCTGGAGGTCACCGCCCGCGGCAAGCACCTGCTGACCCGGATCGAGGGCGGCCTGACCCTGCACTCGCATCTGCGGATGGACGGCTCCTGGCGGGTCTACGCACCCGGGCAGCGCTGGAACGGCGGCCCGGCGCACCAGATCCGCGCCGTCCTCGCCAACGCCGGACGCACGGCCGTCGGCTACCGGCTCCCGGTGCTGGAACTGATCCGCACCGAGGACGAGGAAGAACGCGCGGTCGGCCACCTCGGCCCCGATCTGCTGGGCCCCGACTGGGATCCCGACCTCGCGCTCGCCAACCTCGGGTTGGACCCCGACCGCGAGCTCGGCGAGGCCCTACTGGACCAGCGGAACCTCGCGGGCATCGGCAACGTGTTCAAGAGCGAGCTGTGCTTCCTGCTCCACGTCACCCCCTGGCTCCCCGTGGGGGAACTGCCCGCCGACCGGATGGCGAGCCTCCCGGAACTGGCCAGGAAGCTGCTGGAGTTCAACCGCGACCGCCCCGTCCGCAACACCACGGGCCGGCGCGGCCAGGACCTCTACGTGTACGGCCGCGCCCGCCGCCCCTGTCTGCGCTGCGGCACCCCGGTCCGCGTGGCCGAGCAGGGCGACGGCTCCCGTGAACGCCCCACGTACTGGTGCCCCACCTGTCAGCCGGGACCGGCCCCTGCCCCCGCACCCCCAGGCACCCGCCGGAGCCCTGCCCGCTGACCGAGGTCACCCCACAGGCGGCGCCCCCGCTCCCCGGACAGGCCGTCGGAGCCCCGCCCGCCGGCCAACGCGACTCCGCAGGGGTCGCCCCGTCACCGGGGGCCCTGCGAACGCCCCACCTGCCGACCGGGGGTCCGCTCCGCACCCGAGGCCGCCGAGGGTCCCGCCGGGTGACCGACACAGCCACACGCGCGTCACGAACCCCGGGAGCGTCCCGCGCCCCAGGCCCGCCGCCACCGCCCCGCGGCGAGCGCGCCTTCCGCACGCGCCTTGGGCAGGCAGTGCACCGGAAGCACGCTCAGCCCCCACCCGCCGGCCGCGACCGCCCCTTCCAGGGCGCCGGCGTCGGGCGCGAGCAGCAACCGTGTCGCCGCCCACCACCACAGCACCGTGAAGCCCACGGCGGCACACCGGCACACCCCTCGCCCGGCCGGCCGCGCAGGGGCTGTGCCGGCGTCCACGGCCGTGTCACCCGTTCGCGGCCTGGAACATCCAGTGGTGCTTCTCGAGGTCCGCGGTGATGGTGATGAAGATGTCCTGGCTCACCGGGTCGGGTTCCTCGGTCGCCGCGATCCGCTCCCGCATGCGGGCGATCACCGCGCCCAGCGCGTCCACCAGCGCGCTCACCGCCGCCGCGTCGTCGACCCAGCCCTCGGGCGTGACGCCGATCCCGCTGCCGACGGCCACCGTCGCGGCCCGCCCGTCGGGCGAGACGCCCAGTGCCGCGGCGCGCTCGGCCACCGTGTCGGAGTGACCGCGCGCGGTGGCCACGACCTCGTCGAGCTGGAGGTGGACGGAACGGAAGCGCGGTCCGACCACGTTCCAGTGGATCTGCTTGGCCACCAGGGAGAGGTCGACCAGATCGACCAGGGCGCCCTGCAGTGCCTCCGAGACGGTTTTCAGGTTCTCGTCGGACAACGGACTCTTCACGACGTACATCCGCACCTCCGTGGCTGGTCCCCCGCCTCCGTCTCCACGATGACGGCCCGCCGCCGCACCGGCAAACGCAGGACGGCGACGCCCGTGAGAACCCTCAGGCATGCGAAAACCCCGGCGGCGCCCCTCCGGAATCCTCCGGGGAGCCCCCACCGGGGCATCTCACACCTTCACACCGCGCAGAGCGCCGGACACCGGGCTCAGGCGGCGACGACGTCCACCGCCTCGGCAGGCGCCTTGATGGTCACCCGTTCCGGTGGCACACCGGTCACCGACACGGAACCCAGCATCGGACGAACCGACGTGGGCACGGGCTCGCTGGGGGTCGCTGCAGCAGACTGGGCCAGCTCGGCGAGAGCGAGTTCGTCGCTCACTTCCCGCATGAGCTCGGACATCCGTACGTCCAACGCGTCGCAGATCGCGGAGAGCAGCTCGGAGGAAGCCTCCTTCTGCCCCCGCTCCACCTCGGAGAGATAGCCGAGCGAAACTCGGGCGGACGAGGAGACTTCGCGCAGAGTACGGCCCTGGCGCTGGCGCTGCCGACGCAGCACGTCACCCAGCAGGCGACGGAGCAGAATCATCGGTGGCTCCCTCCTCGGACCGCGTAGCCGCATCCTTCTCGCCCCACCGTACCGCCTCGCGCCGCGGCCGTGCGGGGAGCGATGTCGTGTTCACTCAGGGCTGCAAACATCAAAACCCCCCGTTCCGTTCCGTATCCTGTGCCCGCTCATTCCCGGTCTGTTCGTCCGCAAGCTCCGCGAGGAGCAGTGCGAGTACGCTCCGTACACTCTCCATACGAATTTCCGCGCGGTCGCCGTTCAACCGCAGATGGCGCACTTTTCCGCCAACGACCGAACCGGCGCTCCCCGCGGAGGGGCCGTCGACGGCCACGTAGACCGTGCCGACGGCCTGCCCGTCCTGGGGGTCGGGGCCGGCCACCCCGGTGGTGGCGATGCCCCAGTCGGCGCCGAACGCGGTGCGCACACCGGCCGCCATCTGGGCCGCCACCTGCGGATCCACCGCTCCGCGCTGGGCCAGCAGAGTGTCGTCCACGCCCAGCAGCCGGTGCTTGAGGTCGGTGGCGTAGGCCGTCACCGAACCTCTGAAGACCTTGGACGCCCCGGGGACGGAGGTGATCTCCGCCGCCACCAGGCCACCGGTCAGCGACTCGGCGACCGCGAGCGTCCTGCCGTTCACGGTGAGTAGTCGCACCACCTCGGTGGCCGTTGAACTCACGCTTCCGTCTCCTCCAACGCCGCCTTGCGCTCGGCGATTCCCTGCCTGCGGAGCACAATGGCCTGTTTCACATAGTCGAGTCCGGTCACCACGGTCAGCACCACCGCCGCGGCCATCACCCACCAGCGCAGCGTCGCCAGCCATCCGGTCAGCGCGAGCACGTACATGCCCACGGCCACGCCCTGGGTGAGGGTCTTGAGCTTGCCGCCCCGGCTGGCCGGGATGACCCCGTAACGGATGACCAGGAAACGCAGCAGGGTGATCCCGAGTTCCCGGCCGAGGATCACGCCCGTGACCCACCACGGCAGGTCGCCCAGCGCGGACAGGCAGATCAGCGCCGCGCCCATGATGGCCTTGTCGGCGATGGGGTCGGCGATCTTCCCGAAGTCGGTGACCAGGTTGTAGGTGCGCGCCAGATGCCCGTCGAACAGGTCGGTGATCATGGCGACGGCGAAGGCCGCCCATGCCAGCGAGCGCCACGCGGGGTCGTAGCCGCCGTCGGCGAGCATCAGCATGACGAACGCCGGCACCAGCAGCAGCCGGAGCATGGTCAGCAGGTTGGCGATGTTCCAGACGCTGGCCTGGTCGACGGCCGCCGCGGCGATCTTGCCGCCGCGCGGAGCCCGTGTGGCGCCCTGCGCCACGGTGGTCCCGGCGCTCCCGGCGTCCTCGGGGGCCGTCGAGGCGGACGGAGCCGCCGCTTCGGCGTGCGCGCGGGCGTCCGCCGGAGTCGACGCGTCTCCCCGTGCCGGCCCGTTCCCGGCAGCGTCCGGAGCCGTGTCCCTGGCCTCCCGCGCGAGGGTGCGGCCGGACGCCGGTGCCGGGCCCCCGGACGCGGGGCCCTCCGACCTCCTCGCGCCGGAGGGGCCACCTGCCGCCGATGCCGGGACACCCGTCATCTGCCCGCCTCCTCGGTGCGCGTGGGCGAGCCCTCGAAGAGCGGCTCGGCCACCAGGTCGACACCCTCCGTGCCGACCACCTTCGCCTCGACCATACGGCCGACACTCAGTCCCTCGCCGCTCGTGAGCAGCACCTGGCCGTCCGTTTCGGGAGCCTGGTGCGCGGCACGGCCGTACACGCCCTCCTCCTCGTCGACGGACTCCACCAGGACGTGCACGGTCTCGCCGACCCGCTCCTCCGCGCGCTGGGAGACGAGTTCCTCGGCCAGCCGGGAGACGCGGGCCAGGCGCTCGGCGACCACGTCCTCGTCCAGCTTGCCGTCGTAGCCGGCCGCCTCGGTGCCCTCCTCGTCGGAGTAGCCGAACACACCGATGGCGTCGAGCCGGGCGTGGCTCAGGAACCGCTCCAGCTCGGCGAGGTCGGACGCGGACTCGCCCGGGAAGCCGACGATGAAGTTGGAGCGCACGCCGGCCTGGGGCGCCTTGCTCCGGATGGTGTCGAGCAGTTCCAGGAAGCGGTCGGTGTCGCCGAAGCGGCGCATGGCGCGCAGCACGTCCGGCGCGGAGTGCTGGAAGGACAGGTCGAAGTAGGGGGCGACCTTCGGGGTGGAGGTCAGCACGTCGATCAGGCCGGGCCGCATCTCGGCCGGCTGGAGGTAGCTGACGCGCACCCGCTCCAGGCCGTCGACCTCGGCCAGTTCGGGCAGCAGGGACTCCAGCAGGCGGATGTCGCCGAGGTCCTTGCCGTAGGAGGTGTTGTTCTCGGAGACCAGCATGATCTCCTTCACGCCCTGCTCGGCCAGCCACCGCGTCTCGTTGAGGACGTCGCTGGGGCGGCGGGAGATGAAGGAGCCGCGGAAGGACGGAATGGCGCAGAAGGAGCAGCGCCGGTCGCAGCCGGAGGCCAGCTTCACCGACGCGACCGGGGAGCCGTCCAGACGGCGGCGCAGGGGCGCGCGGGGACCCGAGGCCGGGGCGAGGCCGTCGGGCAGGTCGGCCGGGCCGTGCCCGGGCAGCGCGACGGCGGCGGCGGACTCCTGCCGCTCGGCCGGGCTGATGGGCAGCAGCTTGCGCCGGTCGCGCGGGGTGTGCGAGGCGTGGATGCCGCCGTTCAGAATGGTCTGCAGACGGTCGGAGATGTCCGCGTAGTCGTCGAAGCCGAGCACGCCGTCGGCCTCGGGGAGGGCGTCGGCGAGCTCCTTGCCGTACCGCTCGGCCATGCAGCCCACGGCGACGACGGCCTGGGTTCTCCCGTGTCCCTTGAGGTCGTTGGCCTCGAGGAGGGCGTCGACGGAGTCCTTCTTGGCGGCCTCGACGAAGCCACAGGTGTTGACGACGGCGACGTCCGCGTCCTCGGCGTCCTCCACGAGCTGCCAGCCGTCCGCCTCCAAACGGCCTGCGAGCTCCTCCGAGTCCACCTCGTTACGGGCGCAGCCAAGGGTGACCAGTGCGACGGTACGGCGTTCAGGCATGGGCTCAAGACTACTTCGTCCCGGCGACGCCCCATGTCGACGGGGTTGGCCGGACCGGCCAACCCCGTGGTGATCGCGTCTCCGGACGCCGGTCACCCGGCCTGCGGGTCGCCCTTGGTGTAGGTGAGGCGCTCGACCGCGCCCGGCTGCCAGTCGTCCTCGATCTTCTTGCCGTTCACGAACAGGTCGAGAGCGCCGGCGTCACCGAGGACCAGGTCGATCCGGGAACTGTCCTGGAAGGTCTTGTCCTCGCCCTCCTTGAGCAGTTCCGCGAAGAGCACCTTGCCGTTGTGGTCCTTGGCGGAGATCCAGCTCGGCCCGTCGGCGGCGACGACCTTGACGGTCACCTTGTCCTGCGGCGCGGCGGCGATGGCGCTGTCCGACGGCTCCGGCACGGGCACGACGGGCTTCGCGGTCCTGGTGGTGGCGCTGGGCGTGGGCGACGCGGCGGGCTCGGTGTCACCGGCGACGTTCGCCTTGTCGCCGTCGTCGCCGGTGACCATCGTGAAGCCGACGAAGCCGATCACGACCACGATCGCGGCGACCATGGCGGCGGTCCAGTTGGGTCCGCGCCGTTCGGGACGGATGCGTTCCGCCTCGAAGAGGGGCGCGGCCGGGGTGGGGGCCGGGCGGCCGCCGCCGTGCTCGGCCTCGTACCGGGCGAGCAGCGGGGCGGGGTCGAGCCGTACGGCCTTGGCCAGCGTGCGGATGTGGCCGCGTGCGTACACGTCGCCGCCGCAGGGCGCGAAGTCGTCGCGCTCGATGGCGTGGACGATGGCGATCCGGACGCGGGTGGCGGTACTGACGTCGTCGACGGTGAGCCCTGCGGCGATGCGCGCCTGCCGCAGCGCACGGCCGACCGAGACGGAAGGGCGGTCTTCCTCGGAAACGTCTTCGAACGGACGCTCGTCTTCAGGGGAGTTGCCGATGGACACGGGGGCGCCTTTCGAGCGTGTAGCCGCCTGTGCTGGAGGTTCAGTCTAGGTGGGGTACGGCGGGATGGGGCAACCGGGCGTTCGTATATGTACGCCATCGGAATGGCCCGACATTCCGATGGTCGGCCTGCTGTCCGACACTTCGTCCAACTTGACGTGTGCCGACGGGAAACGGTTGCCCGATGATCGCTTACGGAAGGGTCACGATCGCCCGGCCGGACGACCCGGCAGGACGACCGTGCTCCCGCCGCTTACCCTTCGGACTCCCCGCGGATCAGCGCGAGCACGCCGTCCAGCTCATCGGGTTTCACAAGAACGTCACGCGCCTTCGAACCCTCGCTCGGTCCGACGATGTTCCGGGACTCCATGAGGTCCATCAGCCGGCCGGCCTTGGCGAAGCCGACGCGCAGCTTGCGCTGGAGCATCGACGTCGACCCGAACTGGGTGGAGACGACCAGCTCGGCGGCCTGGCACAGCAGGTCGAGGTCGTCACCGATGTCCTCGTCGATCTCCTTCTTCTGCTTGGTGCCGACGACGACGTCGTCCCGGAAGACGGGCGCCATCTGCTCCTTGCAGTGCCGGACGACGGCCGCGACCTCCTCCTCGGTCACGAACGCGCCCTGCATGCGGACGGGTTTGTTCGCGCCCATGGGCAGGAACAGCCCGTCGCCCTTGCCGATCAGCTTCTCCGCGCCGGCCTGGTCGAGGATGACCCGCGAGTCGGCGAGCGAGGAGGTGGCGAACGCCAGCCGGGAGGGCACGTTCGCCTTGATCAGACCGGTGACGACGTCGACCGAGGGCCGCTGGGTGGCCAGCACCAGGTGGATGCCGGCAGCGCGCGCGAGCTGGGTGATGCGCACGATGGCGTCCTCGACGTCGCGCGGGGCGACCATCATCAGGTCGGCCAGCTCGTCCACGATCACCAGCAGGTACGGGTACGGCTGCAGCTCGCGCTCGCTGCCCTCGGGCGGCTCGACCTTGCCCTCGCGCACCGCGCGGTTGAAGTCGTCGATGTGCCGGAAGCCGTAGGCGGCCAGGTCGTCGTAGCGCAGGTCCATCTCGCGCACGACCCACTGCAGCGCCTCGGCCGCCCGCTTGGGGTTGGTGATGATCGGCGTGATCAGGTGCGGGATGCCCTCGTACGCGGTCAGCTCGACGCGCTTGGGGTCGACCAGGATCATCCGGACGTCCTCCGGGGTCGCCCGCATCATGATCGAGGTGATCAGGCAGTTGATGCAGGACGACTTGCCGGATCCGGTGGCGCCGGCGACCAGCATGTGCGGCATCTTCGCCAGCGAGTCCATGACGTACCCGCCCTCGACGTCCTTGCCGAAGGCGACCAGCATCGGGTCGTCGTCCTCGGCGGACTCCGCGAGCCGCAGCACGTCGCCGAGGTTCACCATCTCCCGGTCGGTGTTGGGGATCTCGATGCCCACCGCGGACTTGCCGGGGATCGGGCTGATGATCCGCACGTCCGGGCTGGCGACGGCGTACGCGATGTTCTTGGTGAGGGCGGTGACCCGCTCGACCTTGACGGCCGGGCCGAGCTCGACGACGTACCGGGTGACCGTCGGGCCGCGGGTGAAGCCGGTGACGTCGGCGTCCACCTTGAACTCGGTGAACACCTTCCGCAGCGCCTCCACTATGGCGTCGTTGGCGGCGCTGCGCGCCTTGCCCGGCCCGCCCCGGTGCAGCAGGTCGAGGGAGGGCAGGGAGTAGGTGATGTCGCCGGAGAGCTGCAACTGCTCGGCGCGCGCCGGCAGGTCGCGGGGTTCGCGCGGCGGCGCCTTGGTCATGTCGAGCACGCCCGCGGGCGGCCGCTCCCGCTGCTGGGCCCCCTCGTCGTCGGCGGGCGCGTTCCGCCGCGACGTGCCCTTCCTGGGCGTGTCCTGCTGCGGACGGGCGGCCGGGACCGGGGTCGGCGTGGTCGGCTCGTAGTCGTCGCCGGTGCTGACGCCCTGGGTGAGGTCGGCGACGACCGGCGAGGGCGGCATGCCGTGCAGCACGGCGCCGTCGAGCGCGGCGGCCGCGGCGGCGGCCACGTCCACGGCGTCCATGGGCCGGCCGGCGTCGGGCTGCGGCACCGCGGACCGGCGGGGGCGGCGCCGGTGCCGGGACGGCGCCTCCTCCTCCGCGTGCTCGGGGTCGTACTCCTGGGGCGCCGGGCGGCGCCTGCGGCGGCTCTGCGGCAGCGCCTCGCGCCACTGCTCCTCGTAGCGCTCGTCGTCCTCGCCGAACTCCGCCGGCTCCGGCTCGTGCACCAGGCCCAGCCGCACGCCGAGCTGGCGCAGCCGCTGCGGGATCGCGTTCACCGGGGTGGCCGTGACCACCAGCAGGCCGAAGATCGTGAGCAGCACCAGCAGGGGCACGGCCAGGACGTCGGTCATGGTGGACGACAGCGGCGCGGCCGCGCCCCAGCCGATGAGGCCGCCGGCGTCCCTTATGGCCTGCGTGCCGTCGGCGCGCGCGGGTGAGCCGCAGGCGATGTGGATCTGGCCCAGGACGCCGATGACGAGCGCGGACAGGCCGATGACGATCCGCCCGTTGGCCTCGGGCTTCTCCGGGTGCCGGATGAACCGTACGGCGACGACGGCGACGAGGATCGGCACCAGCAGGTCGAGCCGTCCGAACGCGCCGGTGACCAGGATCTCCACCAGGTCGCCGACGGGCCCCTGGAGGTCGGCCCAGGTGCCGGCGGCGACGATCAGCGCGATGCCGAGCAGCAACAGCGCGAGCCCGTCCTTGCGGTGGGCCGGGTCGAGGTTCCTGGCGCCCTGCCCTACGCCGCGGAACACCGCGCCGACGGCGTGCGCGAGACCCAGCCACAGGGCGCGGACGAGCCGGTAGACGGCGCCGGTCGGATTCGGGGCGGGGGCGGGCTTCTTCGCCGGCGCCTTCCTGGCGGGCGCCCTCCTGGCGGGCGCCTTCTTCGCCGGGGCTTTCTTGACGGCGGCCTTCTTCGCCGGAACCTTCGCGGAAGCGGCCGCCTTCTTCGCGGGCGGCTTCTTGGCTGCGGAGGGACGTGAGGCCATGGTGTGAGGTTACCGGGGGAGACGGCACGTGACACGCGTGGCGGATGCTTCACCCGTTCGTGTCGCCCGCTTCGAGGCGTGAAACTGACGCGCGGTGCCCCCGAGGCTCGGAGTTGACACGCCCTCAGGACCGGGACGGCCCTCGGGGGCGGGCAAGGACCGGGCGGGCGGGGTCAGTTCTGCGAGGACATCGACGACGCGGTCCCGGCCCCGGGGTCGAGGGCGTCCAGCGCCCGCCGCAATCCCGTGAGCTTGCGCTCCAGATGGGCCGCCGTGGCGACCGCGGCCGCGTCGGTCGACTCGTCGTTCAGCTGCTTGGTGAGCGCCTCGGCCTGCTCCTCGACGGCGGCGAGCCGCGCCGACAGTTCGGCGAGCAGTCCGGCGGACTCCTTCGGCTCCCCCGTGTCCTTCTCGCTGCCCTCGAGCTGGAGCCGCAGCAGCGACGCCTGCTCCCGCAGCTGGCAGTTCTTCATGTACAGCTCGACGAAGACCGAGACCTTCGCGCGCAGCACCCACGGGTCGAACGGCTTGGAGATGTAGTCCACCGCGCCCGCCGCGTACCCCCGGAACGTGTGGTGCGGGCCGTGGTTGATCGCGGTGAGGAAGATGATCGGGATGTCCCGGGTCCGCTCCCGCCGCTTGATGTGGGCGGCGGTCTCGAAACCGTCCATGCCCGGCATCTGGACGTCCAGCAGAATGACCGCGAAATCGTCCGTGAGCAGTGCTTTGAGCGCTTCCTCCCCGGACGATGCCCGCACCAGCGTCTGATCGAGCGCCGAAAGGATCGCCTCCAGCGCCAGCAGATTCTCCGGCCGGTCATCGACCAGGAGGATCTTGGCCTTCTGCACCATGGCCCGCCCTCCTCGCCCCGGCTTGGGGCCCTCCCTGTCCACAGGACCTGACACAGCACCGGTGGGTGCCGTCCCAGGGGACGACTCCCTTGCGCCGCCCGTCCTCGTGCCGGTCATCGTAGCCGCACCCCGCCTGTCGCCACACCCTGTCACCGCGATGTCACTGTGCACGTAGCGGAAACGCCGCGCGAGACCAGAAGGTTCCCCGAAACCACACTTCTACACGACTTCGCGCACGACGCGTCGACCGCTCCACACGTTCCCCGCGGCTCCTCCTCACCTTCGCACGCCGCTCGGCCGCCGGCCTCACTCCCCCCTCATCCACTGCTCCATCACCGTCAGCAGGTGATCGGGGTCGACCGGCTTGGTCACGTAGTCGGAGGCCCCCGACTCGATGGCCTTCTCCCGGTCGCCCTTCATCGCCTTCGCGGTGAGCGCGATGATCGGGAGCCCGGCGAACTGCGGCATCCGCCGGATCGCCGTGGTCGTCGCGTACCCGTCCATCTCGGGCATCATGATGTCCATCAGCACGACCGCCACGTCGTCGTGCTGTTCCAGCACCTCGATGCCCTCGCGGCCGTTCTCCGCGTACAGCACGGACAGGCCGTGCTGCTCCAGGACACTGGTCAGCGCGAAGACGTTGCGGATGTCGTCGTCGACGATCAGCACCTTCTGCCCGCCGAAGCGGATGCCCCGGCGCGGGGTCCGCGCCGCCTGCGGCTCCTGTTCCACGGCCGGCCACTCCTCCAGCTCGGCGGGGGGCCGCTGGTCCTGCTGAAGCGAGACCCGGCGCCGGCGCCGGAACAGCGCCGCCGGGCCGTTCTGCGTCTCCCGGTACGAGGTCGCCTCCGCCGGGGTCCCGGCCTCCGGCGCGGTCAGCTCGGCCGACGCCACCAGGTCCCCCGCCTCCAGCGCCGGCATGGGCGGCTGCTGGTAGCCGTTGGGCGGCAGCTCGCTCGGGTGCAGCGGCAGGTACAGGGTGAACGTCGAACCGCGGCCCGGCTCGCTCTGCGCGTGGATCTCACCGCCGAGCAGCTGCGCGATCTCCCGCGAGATGGACAGCCCCAGACCCGTGCCGCCGTACTTGCGGCTGGTGGTGCCGTCGGCCTGCTTGAACGCCTCGAAGATCACCCGCATCTTGCTGGCCGCGATGCCGATGCCCGTGTCGCTCACCGAGAACGCGATCAGGTCCGCGTCCGGGTCGGTCAGCGAACCGGCCTCCAGGAGCTGCTCCCTGATGGCCTGCGGGACGTCGTCCCGGGCGGGCCGCATGACCAGCTCGACCGATCCGGAGTCGGTGAACTTCACCGCGTTGGACAGCAGGTTCCGCAGAACCTGCAGCAGCCGCTGCTCGTCGGTGTGCAGGGTGGCCGGCAGCTCCGGCGAGATCCGCACGGACAGGTCCAGGCCCTTCTCCGCGGTCAGCGGCCGGAACGTGGCCTCCACGTAGTCCACGAGCTGCACCAGCGCGATGCGCGTCGGGGAGACGTCCATCTTGCCCGCCTCGACCTTCGACAGGTCGAGGATGTCGTTGATGAGCTGCAGCAGGTCGGACCCGGCACCGTGGATGGTCTCGGCGAACTCCACCTGCTTCGGGGAGAGGTTGCCCTCCGCGTTGTCCGCGAGCAGCTTGGCGAGGATCAGCAGGGAGTTGAGCGGCGTGCGCAGCTCGTGCGACATGTTCGCCAGGAACTCGCTCTTGTAGCGCATGGACACCGCGAGCTGCTCGGCGCGCTCCTCCAGGACCTGCCGCGCCTCCTCGATCTCGGTGTTCTTCACCTCGATGTCGCGGTTCTGCCGGGCCAGCAGCTCGGCCTTCTCCTCCAGTTCGGCGTTGGACGCCTGGAGCGCCTTCTGCCGCTGCTCCAACTCCGCCGACCTCTCCCGAAGTTGCTCGGTCAGCTCCTGGGACTGCCGCAGCAGCCGCTCGGTCTTGGTGTTGACCGAGATGGTGTTGACGCTGGTCGCGATCATCTCGGCGATCTGGTTGAGGAAGTCCTTCTGGATCGCGGTGAACGGTGTGAACGACGCCAGCTCGACGACGCCGAGCACCTTCCCCTCGAACACCACCGGCAGCACGATCACCTGGGCCGGCGGTGCCTCCCCGAGCCCCGAGGAGATCTTCAGGTAGCCGCTGGGCGCCTTGTCCACCAGGATCGTGCGCTTCTCCATCGCGGCCGTGCCGATCAGCCCCTCACCGGGCTGGAACGACGTCGGCATGGACCCCATCGAGTAGCCGTACGACCCGAGCATCCGCAGCTCGAACTGGTCGTCGTCCGCCGCGGCCAGGTCCTCGCCGTCCACCAGCGGCATGGCGAGGAAGAACGCGCCGTGCTGCGCCGACACCACCGGCGTCAGCTCGCTCATGATCAGCGAGGCGACGTCCTCCAGGTCGCGCCGGCCCTGCATCAGCGCGGAGATGCGGGCCAGATTGCCCTTCAGCCAGTCCTGCTCCTTGTTGGCGATCGTGGTGTCGCGCAGGTTGGCGATCATCTTGTTGATGTAGTCCTGGAGCTCCTGGATCTCCCCGGACGCGTCCACGTCGATCTTCAGGTTCAGGTCGCCGCGGGTCACCGCGGTCGCCACGCGCGCGATGGCGCGCACCTGCCGGGTGAGGTTCCCGGCCATCTCGTTCACCGACTCCGTCAGGTCCCGCCAGGTGCCGTCCACGTCCCGCACCCGCGCCTGGCCGCCCAGCTGGCCCTCGGTGCCCACCTCGCGGGCCACCCGCGTGACCTCCTCGGCGAACGACGACAGCTGGTCCACCATCGTGTTGATGGTCGTCTTCAGCTCGAGGATCTCCCCGCGCGCGTCGATGTCGATCTTCTTGGTGAGGTCGCCCTTGGCGATGGCCGTGGTGACCATGGCGATGTTCCGCACCTGACCGGTCAGGTTCGACGCCATCTGGTTCACCGACTCGGTGAGGTCCTTCCACGTGCCCGCCACACCCGGCACGTGCGCCTGACCGCCGAGGATGCCGTCCGTGCCCACCTCGCGGGCCACCTTGGTGACCTGCTCGGCGAACGCGCTCAGCGTCTTCACCATCGTGTTGATGGTGTCCGCGAGCTGCGCCACCTCACCGCGCGCCTCGATGCTGACCTGCCGCGTCAGGTCGCCGTTGGCGACGGCCGCGGACACCTGGGAGATGTTCCGCACCTGGGTGGTGAGGTTCTTCGCCATCAGGTTGACGTTGTCGCTCAGGTCCTTCCAGATGCCCGTGACCCCCGGCACGTGCGCCTGCCCGCCCAGGATGCCCTCGGTGCCCACCTCACGGGCCACCCGGGTCACCTGGTCGGCGAACGACGACAGCTGGTCGACCATCGTGTTGATGGTGTTCTTCAGCTCGAGGATCTCGCCGCGCGCATCGACGTCGATCTTCTGCGACAGGTCACCGCGCGCCACCGCCGTGGTGACCTGGGCGATGTTCCGCACCTGGGAGGTGAGGTTGCCGGCCATCGAGTTGACGGAGTCGGTGAGCTCCTTCCAGGTGCCGGACACCCCGGGCACCTGCGCCTGACCGCCCAGCCGTCCCTCGGTGCCCACGTCCCGGGCCATCCGCGTGACCTGGTCGGCGAAGCTCGACAGCTGGTCCACCATCGTGTTCACGGTGTTCTTCAGCTGGAGCATCTCGCCGGAGACGTCCACGGTGACCTTCTGCGACAGGTCGCCGTTGGCCACCGCCGTCGTCACCTGCGCGATGTTCCTCACCTGTCCGGTGAGGTTGCGGAACGCCGTGTTGACGGAGTCCGTCAGGTCCTTCCACGTCCCCGCCGCGCCCGGCACGTTGGCCTGGCCGCCCAGGCGCCCCTCGGCGCCGACCTCGTTGGCGACTCGGGTGACCTCGTCCGCGAAGATCCGCAGCGTCTCGGTCATCTGGTTGATCGTCTCGGCGAGCTGCGCGACCTCGCCGCGCGCCGGCACCGTCACCTTGCGCGACAGGTCGCCGTTGGCGACCGCCGTCGTCACCTCGGCGATCCCGCGCACCTGCGCGGTGAGGTTGCCGGCCATGGTGTTGACGGAGTCGGTGAGCTCCTTCCACACGCCGTCCACGCCCGGCACCTGCGCCTGGCCGCCCAGGGCGCCCTCGGTGCCCACCTCGCGCGCGACGCGGGTCACCTCGGAGGAGAACGCGGAGAGCTGGTCCACCATCGTGTTGACGGTGTTCTTCAGCTCCAGCATCTCCCCCTCGACGTGCACGGTGACCTTGCGGGACAGGTCGCCGCGCGCCACGGCCGTCGTCACCAGCGCGATGTCGCGCACCTGGGCCGTCAGCCGCTCCGCCATCGTGTTCACGGAGTCCGTCAGGTCCTTCCAGGACCCGGACATGCCCCGTACCTGGGCCTGGCCGCCCAGCTTGCCCTCGGTGCCCACCTCGCTGGCCACGCGCGTGACCTCGTCGGTGAACGTCGACAACTGGTCGACCAGGTTGTTCACGGTCCGCGCGACCTTCAGGAACTCGCCCCGCAGCGGATGCCCGGTCCCCTCCGGCGCCTGCGTCCGCAGCTCCATCCGCGGCGACAGGTCACCCTCCGCCACCGCCGACAGCACCCGGCTCACCTCGGAGACCGGCCGTACGAGGTCGTCCACCAGGGCGTTGGAGTGATCGATCGCGGCCGCCCAGGAGCCCTCCGAGGGCCCCGTCTCCAGCCGCTCCGTGAGCTTGCCCTCACGCCCCACCATGCGGCGCACCCGCGCCAGCTCGCCCGTGAGGTGCAGATTGCGGTCGGCGACCTCGTTGAAGACCGCCGCGATCTCCGCCATCACGCCGTCGCCGGTCACCGTGAGGCGCTTGCGGAAGTTTCCGTCCCGCATCGCCACCAGGGCGCCCAGCAGACGGTTCATGGCCGCCGCCTCCACCGTCACGGTGCCGCCCCGGGCCCTCCCCGCCTTGCTCAGGGACTGTCCGCCTTTCGCGCGCGTCGTCTTCGTGCTCCGCGTCGCTGCGCCAGACTCCACTGTGTCCCTCCCGCAGGGGTCGACCATTACCGCTGTGCCCGGTCGCACCGTCCAGGGTGCTCCCGTTGCTCCTTGTTGCTTTTCCCGTCGGAATCGCTGTTCCCGTCGGACCGGGATGCCGTGCCCGACGTTCCGAGGCGCCGCCAGGGGGCTGCTGCCCACCCGGCCCCGACGCCACACTGCCTCCCCGGACCTTCCCTACCAGCCTGCCCAGTGTTTCACCCTCGCGGAACCAGGCCATAACAGTTCGGCAGCTTCGCACATCGTCCGCACACCCGCCGGACGGCGAACACCTCGGACGGAAACACCGCAGACCGGCCTCCGCCCGGACCGCGAAGGTAAGTAACCTTGCATGCGGCTGTCCAGCCACGCCGGCACGTCCGGCCTGGGCGGTGGCACGAAGACGAGCGGGCATCGGAGGGGCGGCCGCACAACATGACCACCGGACTGATCCCTGGGGAACAGCCCCCGGACCCACGGCCGGCGGACGGCCTGCCGCACCAGCGGCAGGAGCCGGCCGGCCAGGGAGCCATGCCCGTCGAGAACCGGTCGAGGAGTTCTGTGATCACCGCGCGCGCGGCCGCCAGCTTCGAGCCCGTCGGACGATCCGTCGCGAGCGCCCGTTCCTTCGTCCGTGACACCCTCCAGGGCTGGGGCTTCGGCGACATCGTCGACGACGCCGTGGTGCTCACCAGCGAGCTGGTCACCAACGCCGTGGTGCACGCCGGCACCTCCGCCGACCTGCTCTGCCTGCGCAGCGACGACAGCGTGCGGATCGAGGTGGCCGACCGGTATCCCGAGCGTGAGATCCCCCTCCAGGGCTCCCCGATCGACATGGGCAGCCCCGACCGCGAGGGCGGACGCGGCCTCCAGCTCTGCGCCGCCCTGGCCGGCCACTGGGGCGTCGACTACACGCCCACCCACAAGACCGTCTGGTTCCAGCTCGACCTCCCCGACCGCCCGGTCGGCACCCGCGCCGCCGGCCCTGCCCTGCCCGCCCACCTGCTGCCGCTCGCCGACACCCGGGTCCGCGTCGCCGTCGTCCAGATCGACCGCGCCGGCTCCATCACCGCCTGGAACGAGGACGCGGAGGAACTGTTCGGCTACACCGCGGAGCAGGTCACCGGCAAGCCCCTCACCGACCTCGCCGCCTGGCCGCACACCCCCGGCACCGGCACCGGCATCGCCGACGCCCTCCAGCTCTCCCGTTGGGAGGGCAGCTACGGCATCCGGGGCGCCCACGGCCGCGTCATCCCCGTGTACGCCTCCCACCTGCGCGTCCGGGACACCGACGGCGAACCGTCAACCGTCTGTCTCCTGGTGCGCGACCACGAACGGGCGGTTCTGCAGACCCCGCTCCGCGGCCCCGCCACGGACACCTCGGGCGGCTCCGAGGGCCAGAGCACCGACCCGTTCGAGGTCTTCATCGGCTCCCCCGCCCCGGACGACCTCGACGGCCTGCTGCAGCGCACGGTGGAGCGCGCCCGCGACATGCTCGACGGCGACTCCGCCTTCTTGCTGCTCGCCACCGACGACGAGACGGAACTGGAGGTCCGTGCCTCCACCGGCCTGCCCTCGGCCCGCCAGCGCTTCGCGCGCGTCCCCGTCGAGGGCGGCCCCGGCCGCTACGGCTCCGCCCGCATGCCGGCCGTCCACGAGGACCTCACGGCCGTCCCCGGCGCGGTCCCCCTCCTCAACGGCACCGGCATGCGCTCGGTCGTCACCGTGCCCCTCAAGGTCGAGGGCCGCCTCACCGGCTCCCTCGGCGTCGCCGCCGAGGCTCCCGGCCGGTACTCCAACGAGGAGGCGCTGCGCCTGCAGTTCGCCGCGGACCGCATCGCCCTGGCCGTGGAGTCCGCCCGCCTCGGTGAACTGGAACGGCTGCGCCGCGGCTCCCTCAGCTTCCTCGTCGAGGCCTCCGACCTGCTGGCCGGCACCCTCGACCGGGACCAGACCCTGGCCCTCATGGCCCAGATGACGGTTCCGACGCTCGCCACCTGGTGCGCGGTCTACACGATCGCCGACCAGTCCTCCGACCCGGACCTGTCCTACGTGCTGCACGAGGACGAGGAGCTCATCGACGGCATCAAGTCGCTGCTGTCGAAGATCCCCCCGCCGGACCCGGTACCCACCCCCGGCGCCCGCGTCTGGTCCGCGCCCGCGGAGGTCGCCCACCAGGCGGCCCTGCGCACGTCCATGCGCAGCCTCGGCCTGAGCGGCGGCCCGACCCGGCACGTCACCACCGGCATCGGCCCGACCCTCGCCACGGCCTCCGCGGTCGGCGGTGAGACGGTGGTCCTCCCGCTGGTGGCCCGCAACCGCGTCATCGGCATGCTGACGCTCGGCAAGCCCACCGACGAGCACTTCCGCCAGGAGATCCTGGAGCTCGCCGAGGACCTGTCCCGCCGGGCCGCCCTGGCCCTGGACAACGCCCGTCTCTACTCCGAGCGCACGGCCATCAGCCAGTCGCTCCAGCGCAGCCTCCTGCCTCCGGAACTGCCGCAGATCGACGGCGTCGAGGTCGAGGTCATCTACCGCGCGGCCGGCGAGGGCAACGAGGTCGGCGGCGACTTCTACGACCTCTTCCCGATCAGCGACGGCGCCTACGGCTTCGCCATCGGCGACGTCTGCGGCACGGGCCCGAACGCGGCGGCCGTCACCGGCCTCGCCCGGCACGCACTGCGCCTGCTGGCCCGGGAGGGCCTCAGCGGCCCGTCGGTCCTGGAGCGCCTGAACTCCGCGATCCTCGACGAGGGGGAGCGCAGCCGCTTCCTCACACTCCTGTACGGCGAGATGCGCCCGCAGGAGGACGGCAGCGCGGAGCTGAAGGTGGTCTGCGCCGGCCACCCCCTGCCGCTCCGCCTCCGCCAGGACGGCACGGTCGAACCGGCGGCCGAGCCGCAACCGCTCCTCGGCGTCCTGGAGGACCTGGAGCTGTACGAGGAGACGGTGACGCTCGACCCGGGCGACGTCCTGCTGTGCGTCACCGACGGCGTCACCGAGCGCCGCGAGGGCTCCAGGATGCTCGGCGACGACGGCCTGGCCGAGGTGCTGACCACGTGTACGGGCCTGACGGCCGGTGCGGTCGCGGCTCGCATCATGCGCGCGGTGGAACGCTTCGCCTCGGACGCGCCGTCCGACGACATGGCGATCCTCGCGATGCGGGTGCCGGGCCTGCAGCAGGACTGACTCCCACCGCGTTCCGGGCATGAGAAAGGCCCCGCCCAATGGGCGAGGCCTTTTCCTGGAGCCCCCAAACGGAATCGAACCGTTGACCTTCTCCTTACCATGGAGACGCTCTACCGACTGAGCTATAGGGGCCTGTCGTCGCTTCGGTTTCCCTCGCGGCAACGGAATAGATCATACCCCGAAGGGAGCCGTGCTCCCAACCACGCTCAGAGGGCAGGCGCGAGCAGTCCTCCCAGCGCGTTGCACACAGACGCTATCCGGTGCATGTCCCGCTTGGTCAGGGAGGCGTCGACGGGCAGAGCGAGCGTCTCGTCGGCGGCCCGCTCGGTCTCCGGCAGTGACACGGAACACCGGAAATCGGGAAGCCGGTGCACGGGTGTCCGCACGGGTATCCGGCAGGCAACTCCCTTTGCCCGTACGGCACGTGCGAAGGCGTCCCGGTCGGGCCGGCCGTTCCCGGGCACCCGCACGACGTACTGGTGATAGCTATGGCCGGCGCCTCCCTCCGGCGTCCGCACCCCCCGCAGCCGCGCATCGAGATACGCGGCCCGTTCCCTCCGCCGCGCCGTCTCGTCGTGGGACGACGCGTCCAACTCCGCGTGCTCCAGCACCAGGAGCCCGCGCCGCTGTCCGAGCGCGTGCAACTGCCCCATGTCGGCGGACCGTCCGAAACGGTGGACGACCACCACCGCCGCGGTCCGCGAAGTCAGCTCCGCCTCGACCGCAGCCGGGTCCAGGCAGTACGTCACCGGATCTATGTCGGCGAACACCGGCAGCGCTCCCGCGAGCGTCACGGCCTGCGCGACCTCCACGTTGCCGAAGGCCGGTACGACGACCTCGTCACCGACTCCGACGCCGGCCGCCCTGAGCAGTGCAGCAGTTCCCATGCCGACGATGCTCGGCAGGCAACGTGAACGTCAAGTGACGGACAACAAAAAAGGGTTGGTCCCTGAACCGAAGTTCAGGGACCAACCCTCGTAAGAATTGTTCGGCGGCGTCCTACTCTCCCACAGGGTCCCCCCTGCAGTACCATCGGCGCTGTAAGGCTTAGCTTCCGGGTTCGGAATGTAACCGGGCGTTTCCCCTACGCTATGACCACCGAAACACTGTGAAACACTCAACCGCACCACACCGTGACCATGGCATGGGGTTGTTCGTGGTTTCAGAACCAACACAGTGGACGCGAGCAACTGAGGACAAGCCCTCGGCCTATTAGTACCGGTCAACTCCACACGTTACCGTGCTTCCATATCCGGCCTATCAACCCAGTCGTCTACTGGGAGCCTTACCCCATCAAGTGGGTGGGAGTCCTCATCTCGAAGCAGGCTTCCCGCTTAGATGCTTTCAGCGGTTATCCCTCCCGAACGTAGCCAACCAGCCATGCCCTTGGCAGAACAACTGGCACACCAGAGGTTCGTCCGTCCCGGTCCTCTCGTACTAGGGACAGCCCTTCTCAAGACTCCTACGCGCACAGCGGATAGGGACCGAACTGTCTCACGACGTTCTAAACCCAGCTCGCGTACCGCTTTAATGGGCGAACAGCCCAACCCTTGGGACCGACTCCAGCCCCAGGATGCGACGAGCCGACATCGAGGTGCCAAACCATCCCGTCGATATGGACTCTTGGGGAAGATCAGCCTGTTATCCCCGGGGTACCTTTTATCCGTTGAGCGACGGCGCTTCCACAAGCCACCGCCGGATCACTAGTCCCGACTTTCGTCCCTGCTCGACCCGTCGGTCTCACAGTCAAGCTCCCTTGTGCACTTACACTCAACACCTGATTGCCAACCAGGCTGAGGGAACCTTTGGGCGCCTCCGTTACCCTTTAGGAGGCAACCGCCCCAGTTAAACTACCCATCAGACACTGTCCCTGATCCGGATCACGGACCCAGGTTAGACATCCAGCACGACCAGACTGGTATTTCAACGACGACTCCACCCGAACTGGCGTCCAGGCTTCACAGTCTCCCAGCTATCCTACACAAGCCGAACCGAACACCAATATCAAACTGTAGTAAAGGTCCCGGGGTCTTTCCGTCCTGCTGCGCGAAACGAGCATCTTTACTCGTAGTGCAATTTCACCGGGCCTATGGTTGAGACAGTCGAGAAGTCGTTACGCCATTCGTGCAGGTCGGAACTTACCCGACAAGGAATTTCGCTACCTTAGGATGGTTATAGTTACCACCGCCGTTTACTGGCGCTTAAGTTCTCAGCTTCGCCCACCCGAAAGTGAGCTAACCGGTCCCCTTAACGTTCCAGCACCGGGCAGGCGTCAGTCCGTATACATCGCCTTACGGCTTCGCACGGACCTGTGTTTTTAGTAAACAGTCGCTTCTCGCTGGTCTCTGCGGCCACCCCCAGCTCACCGAGTAAATCGGATCACCGAGTGTGGCCCCCCTTCTCCCGAAGTTACGGGGGCATTTTGCCGAGTTCCTTAACCATAGTTCACCCGAACGCCTCGGTATTCTCTACCTGACCACCTGAGTCGGTTTAGGGTACGGGCCGCCATGAAACTCGCTAGAGGCTTTTCTCGACAGCATAGGATCATCCACTTCACCACAATCGGCTCGGCATCAGGTCTCAGACTATGTGCCAGGCGGATTTGCCTACCTGACGTCCTACACCCTTACCCCGGGACAACCACCGCCCGGGATGGACTACCTTCCTGCGTCACCCCATCACTCACCTACTACCAGCTCGGGTCACCGGCTCCACCACTCCGACCTCGTCCGAAGACTCAGCCGGCGGCTTCACGGGCTTAGCATCACTGGATTCGATGTTTGACGCTCCACAGCGGGTACCGGAATATCAACCGGTTATCCATCGACTACGCCTGTCGGCCTCGCCTTAGGTCCCGACTTACCCTGGGCAGATCAGCTTGACCCAGGAACCCTTAGTCAATCGGCGCACACGTTTCTCACGTGTGAATCGCTACTCATGCCTGCATTCTCACTCGTCAACCGTCCACAACTCGCTTACGCGGCTGCTTCACCCGGCAGACGACGCTCCCCTACCCAACCCAGCACCCGTTGGGGCTACCTGCTGGATTGACACGACTTCGGCGGTACGCTTGAGCCCCGCTACATTGTCGGCGCGGAATCACTAGACCAGTGAGCTATTACGCACTCTTTCAAGGGTGGCTGCTTCTAAGCCAACCTCCTGGTTGTCTCTGCGACTCCACATCCTTTCCCACTTAGCGTACGCTTAGGGGCCTTAGTCGATGCTCTGGGCTGTTTCCCTCTCGACCATGGAGCTTATCCCCCACAGTCTCACTGCCGCGCTCTCACTTACCGGCATTCGGAGTTTGGCTAAGGTCAGTAACCCGGTAGGGCCCATCGCCTATCCAGTG